>DATGNX010000067.1:0-13622 GCA_035306485.1 Burkholderiaceae bacterium | reverse complement strand
GTAGCCGCCATGGCGCGCATCGCGCAAGGGGCCGAGCAGGAACCCATGACCACCCGATCGCATCACCGCGTGGGCATGTCCTTCGCCCGCTGCGATGAAACCATCGCGCTGGCCACCATGTACGCCGCCAATCATTTCAACGGCGTAAAGGCGATCATCAGCCTGACCGAAAGCGGCAACACTCCGCTGATCATGTCACGCATTCGTTCGGGCATACCGATATACTGCTTCACGCCACACCCGGTCACCCAGCGCCGAGTCGCAATGTTCCGCGGGGTGTATCCGGTCCCCTTCGACCCCACCGCTTATGCGCCGGCCGACGTCAGCGACCAGGCCATTGCACATCTGAAGCGCAACGGCGTGGTCGAAACGGGCGACTGGGTGATTCTGACCAAGGGTGATTCCTATCACAGCACGGGCGGCACGAACACGCTCAAGATACTCACCGTCGAATAACCCCATGACATTCCCGCAGGTCTATCTCGCTTCCGCCAGCCCGCGCCGACGGGAGATCCTTACACAGATCGGAATACCTCACGACGTCCTCCGCCTTCCGCCCACCGCAGAAGACGAGCCCCGGCTGCCTGGCGAAGCACCTGCTCGCTACGTCGAGCGCACGGCGCGTGAAAAAGCGCAGCGTGCGCTGGCGTTTCTTTTCGACAGGCCCGAATATCCCGCCCGTCCCGTGCTGGCCGCAGACACCACCGTGATCCTTGGCGACGATATCCTGGGCAAACCTGCAGACGCCTCCGAGGCGCGGGCCATGCTGGGGCGGCTCTCGGGCACCGAACACGAGGTGCGCACCGCGGTTGTACTGGCTACGCCCGATCAGCTCCTTGAGACCGTATCGGTCACCACAGTGCGGTTTGCTCGACTAAGCCCGCGCGACATTGAAGACTACTGCGCGACAGACGAACCCATGGACAAAGCGGGCGCGTACGGCATCCAGGGTCGGGCAGGACTGTTCGTCGAACATATATCGGGTAGCTATACCGGCGTGATGGGCCTGCCGGTCTTTGAGACCGGCCAGCTGTTGCGCCGGTTCGCCGTAAAATGAACGCTTGGCGACAGCACGGCCTCAGGATTGCGGCGCTGACAGCGAGCTGCGCCGCGCTTATCGCCTGCTCCGGACCTGATGTCCCTCGACACACTCCTGCACGAGCTGCGGAATCCGCGCCGCAGGTCACGCTGACCCTGCTTCACATCAACGATCATCACTCCCGACTCGACGAGTCGCCCTTTTCCCTGCCGGGCAAACTGGTCGAACGCAGCGGGACGATCCAGACCACCATCGGCGGCTTCGCTCGAGTGGCCACCGCCATGCGCGAGCTGTCGCCGCCGCAAGGCCCTGTATTGCGCATCCACAGCGGTGACGCCCTAACCGGCGACCTGTACTACTCGATGACTCAGGGCGAGGCGGACGCCCGGCTCATGAATGTCGTTTGCTTCGACACATTCACCCTGGGGAATCACGAATTCGATCACGGCGATGCCGGCCTGAAGTTCTTTCTCGATCTGCTGAAAGACGACGACTGCGCCCCGACCGTGTTATCTGCGAACGTGCGCTTTGGGCCGGACTCGCCCATGCATCCGACCCGCGCCGGCGTCAATGTGCAACGTTCGGCGATTCTCGAGCGCGACGGGCTGCGCATCGGCGTGGTCGGCGCAACGATCGCTGAAAAAACTCAGCATTCGTCACGGCCGGATCCCGGTACACGCTTTGAGAACGAGCGCGCGACGGTACAAGCGGAGATCGACGCTCTACGCGCGCAAGGCGTCGAGCATATCGTGCTGCAGTCCCACATAGGCTATCGGCAGGACATCGAACTCGCCCGTTCCCTGAACGGCGTCGATGTCATCGTAGGCGGCGATTCCCACAGTTTGTTGGGGCCATCCACGCTCCGCCGCTACGGCCTGACACCGGAAGGCCCCTACCCCACCGTCACCACAGATAGCGAGGGCCGAACCGTGTGCATCGTGCAGGCGTGGCAACATGCCCTTGTGGTCGGCCGCCTGGAAGTTGGTTTCGACGCGCAAGGTAATGTTCTATCGTGCCGTGGTGCGCCTCAGCTGCTGATGGGCGAGCAATACACCCGGCGCGGTAAGCCGCTGGATCTGGCAGCCCGTCAAACACTGGAGGACGTCTTCAGAGACAGCGGAGTCTTCCGGGTCACCGAGCCCGACGCCCGGGCAATCGAAGTGTTGGCTCCTTTCAAAGACGCCAAACTCACCTTCGGCCGGCAAACCGTAGCGCAAGCACTCGACAACCTGTGCCTGCGGCGCATACCGGGCAAGCGCTTTGATTCCGTACGCTCTACGCTGGGAGATGCCTGTAACGCCGATCCGCATGTCATCGCACACGGCGGCGATGCCCAACAGTGGGTAGCGCATGCTTTCCTGATGGAAGGCCGCCGCTATTTCGACACCGACTTCTCGCTGATCAACGGCGGTCTGGTGCGCACGGACATTCCCGCCGGCCCGGTTAGCTCGGAAACCGTTTACGGCGCACTACCGTTCCAGAACTCCCTCGTCCGCCTGACCATTCGCGGCAGCGAAATCCACGACATGCTCGAGGAACTGGTCGAGACCATGTTCCAACGCCGCAGCTCTGGCGGTTACCCCTACTCGAGCGGCTTAAGCTGGCATCTCGACCTGAATCAGCCCAAGGGCCAGCGTTTCTCGAATCTGATGCGGGTATCGGACGACGGCTCTCGGCGCCCCATCGATCCTGACGCCTATTACCACATGGTCACGACCAATTACCTGGCGGACGGCTCTGACGGCTACGGCAAATTGGCAACGATAGACCGCAGCCGGCGGCTGGATGTGGGCCTGAGCGATGCTGAAGTCGTATTGGCGTACCTTCGTGGAATGGGCGACACATTACCCGCATTGTCGCGTCGTCCGACCGCGCACTACAGCACGCAGCACTTCGTCGATCTTCGGTGATGCAGGAAGCTACACCGTTTCGGGTGTCTCGAAGCGCTCCAGCCGACCGCTCTGGACGTCGAGCTCCGACCAGGACCCTACGGAGAAACTGATCTCCGCGAGGCCCGCCACGACAAACTCGCGCTGCAATCGCACCAGAGCGCCAGAGTCACCACTGCCGATGAGCCAGGCAGCCAGGCGCTCCATGCCGGGGTTGTGTCCCACAAGCATGATGCGTGCGTGCTGCGCATCTTGCTGCCGCAGAACCTCTAGCAAGTCTCCGGCACTGGACTCATAAACGCGCGGCTCATCGACCTTGGAGAGGGAGAGTTCGCCGCTGCCGGCGGCTTCGGCCCAGGTCTGCTGAGTACGCTTGGCGGTCGAAACGATGACCAGGTCGGGATGTAATCGCTGGGCGGCTATGTATTTGCCCATGCGTCGTGCCTGTTCATAACCCTGGATTGAAAGCGGCCGTTCATGGTCGACGACATCTGAAGGTCGGTCGGCATGAGCATGGCGAAACAGCATCAGAGTAAGCATGGCGGATCCTGTGTGAGTTGCGCGGGCCCGGAAGCCCGGATACACGCCCTGCTGGAGTCGGCTCCTTCAGGGAAGAAGTCTCGATTATCGCCCGTTTTCCCCGGACAGCTGTACAGGCGCCACAGCAGGTCGTCGTTCCGGCGCTCCATACAGGTCGCGGGCCTTCTCAACTACAAAGTCGATCAGCGTGCGGGCAGCCAGCGTCTGGTATCGGCCGGGCATGCGCAAGAGGTACATGCGTGTCCCGAACACACTCAGCCGCCAATCCTCAAGGGAGGTCACCACACGCCCTTCCGCTACGTCCTGAGCGACCACGTAATCAGGCACCAAGCCGACACCCAAGCCAGCGAGCACCGCTTCGCGAAGAAACTGGAAGTTTTCAGAGGCCAATGTGGGGCGAAGGGCCAGCTCACGCCGTGTCTCGCCTTGATAGGCCGACACGCGCAGCTCCCGTCCGATCACCTCGGACGTGATCACCGGCACGCGGGGCAGCTCGTCGAGCGTGGCCGGCATGGCATGCAAGCGAGCGTAATCGCTGGCCGCGCATACGACATACCGCAAGCGAGCCAATTCTGTGGCCACCATACCCTGCGGTGGTTCGGACATCACACGGATAGCGATATCTACTTCGTCCTTCAGCAGGTCATCGACGCGGTTCTCGAATAACAGGTTCAACGCGATATCCGGGTAGCGTTGCTTGAATTCGATAAGCCAATGCGACATCACGAGGTGCCCGAAACCCGTAGGCATGCTCATGCGCACGGAGCCATGCAGGCCTTGGCCGAGGTAAGTGACCGATTCCCTGGCGGCCAGCAGTTCGTCCCGTATGGCGCAACCGTGCTGATAGAGACGAAACCCGACTTCGGTCGGTTCCAGCCGGCGCGTCGTTCGGCGCAGCAGTTGCTGGCCCAGGGATTTCTCGAGTTGGGAAAGGTGATAGCTGAGATTAGCGCGGCTCATTTTTAGGCGGCGCGCGGCCCGACTCAGATTGCCGGCTTCCACAATGTCGGCCAGCAGAACAAGGGACTGGGCATCCATACGGTTATCGTCGAATTAATTTGACAGTACGTTCGATTTTCCTGCAATTGTAGAAAATCCTCGACGGATCCATAATCCTAGGGCGTTATTTATTGGGGAAAACCATGTCGCTCGATCAAGAAACCTTTCAACTCCTGAAGGCCACCGTCCAACGGTTCGTGCTGGAACGGCTGGTCCCGGCAGAAGATCACGTCGAAGAGCACGACGAAATTCCCGAAGAGATCGTCAGCGACATGAAAGAGCTGGGTCTGTTCGGGCTGTCCATTCCCGAGGAATACGGCGGCATCGGCCTGAGCATGGCCCAGGAGTGCGAAGTCGCCTACGAACTGGGGCAAACGGCCCTGGCCTTCCGGTCGCTCGTCGGTACCAATATCGGCATCGGCTCGCAGGGGATTCTCATGGACGGCACAGAAGAACAGAAAGCCGAGTATCTTCCCCGAATTGCTACGGGCGAGCTCATCGTCTCATTCGCACTCACCGAGCCTGATGCGGGCTCTGATGCCGCGTCTCTAAAGGCGAAGGCCGTCGCCGATGGCGACGACTTTCTTATTTCCGGGACAAAACGCTTCATCACCAATGCGCCGCGGGCGGGTGCATTCACGCTCATGGCCCGTACCGGTGGTCCCGGAGCGAGTGGGATTTCTGCCTTCATCGTGCCAGCCGATCTGCCGGGCCTGACGCTGGGCAAACCCGATCGGAAGATGGGTCAGCGCGGCACCAAGACATGCGACGTCAATTTGGATGAAGTGCGTGTGCCGGCCGCGAATATCATCGGAGGCGAAGCAGGCAAAGGTTTCAAGACGGCCATGAAGGTGCTTGACCGCGGTCGGCTGCATATTTCGGCAATCGCTTGCGGCATGGCTACCCGCATTCTTCGCGAAAGCATCGCATACGCCCAACAGCGCAAACAGTTCGGGCAACGCATTGGTGATTTCCAACTGGTTCAGGCCATGCTCGCCGACAGCCAGGCCGAAATGCTGGCTGCTTGGTCGTTGGTTCAAGCCGCCGCCCGACGCTACGACGAAAAACCCTTTGGCGTTCACGACCCGGATGTCAGTATGCACGCCGCTTGTTCGAAGATGTTCAGCACCGAAATGGTGGGCCGCGTGGCCGATCGCGGTGTGCAGATTCACGGCGGCTCGGGCTACATCAACGAGTACAAGGTGGAACGTTTTTATCGCGACGTGCGTCTGCTACGTTTGTACGAAGGCACCACGCAAATCCAGCAATTGGTGATTGGAAAACACCTCATGAAAACCGAGGTTTGAATGGGGGGACCCCTGGGTCTACCCCTACGTTAAAGTACTTACGTTACGCTTTTTTTGGCTTTAGAATCTTTGGCAAGGAGACTCCGGCGTAGCAGCATAATACGTTGGTAACAGCAGGAAAACACTGCAACGGGAGCACCAGGGAGACGCCCTGATGGCAGCTTTGGAGCAATCTGCAAAACCCATAGAAGGTAAGCAGGAACCGCAGCGCCGCCAGGCGTTGTCCTCCCTATTTTTCTCCAATCCCATACTCGCACGACTGGCCCTAATCTACGCCAGCATCGCGTCCCTACATAACCTTCCAGCCATTCCCCTGGCTTGTCGTGTTCACTTCGAACGATTCCTGTCGGGCTGCTACGTGGCAGCCCAGACGCTCGCTGTCCGTCAGTTAGCAATAACCGTCGGACATCGTAAAAGCAGCGGCGATGGGCTTAGGCTCAACGTCGTCCATAAAACACCGCGAATAGCGGGACAGGAAGAGGCGGCGCCGTGCGACGGCGTACGACCGACATATTCAACCAGGAGACATATATGGAAGAAAGTTCTTCATCGAACGATTACTGGAAAGCAAACATACGCGTTATCGGTATCAGTCTGCTGATCTGGTTCATCGTTTCCTTCGGGATGGGCATCATTCTGCGCCCCGCCCTATCGGGAATCATGATCGGCGGGGCAGATCTCGGTTTCTGGATGGCCCAGAATGGCTCGATCTACATTTTCATCATCTTGATCTTTGTCTATTCCAAGGTGATGAACGGGCTTGACCGCCGGCACGGCGTTGAAGAATAAGGGGCAGGAGCATGGATCAATTCACTCTTAACCTTTTATTCGTCGGCGCCACCTTTGCGATCTACATCGGTATCGCTGTTTGGGCGCGCGCGGGCAATACCGCGGAGTTCTATGCGGCCGGCCGGGGAGTACACCCCGTCTCCAACGGCATGGCCACCGCGGCAGACTGGATGTCAGCCGCCTCATTCATCTCCATGGCGGGCATCATCGCGCTCGCTCCGGCAGGCGGATACACCCAATCCGCTTTCCTCATGGGTTGGACCGGCGGCTACGTGCTGCTGGCCATGCTGCTTGCGCCCTACCTGCGCAAGTTCGGCAAGTTCACTGTGCCGCAGTTCATTGGCGACCGTTTCTATTCGGGCGGGGCGCGGTTGCTGGCCGTTATCTGCTTGATCGTTATCTCGGTCACATACGTGATCGGCCAGATGCGTGGCGTAGGCGTGACTTTCTCACGCTTCCTCGAGGTGTCCACCGACATGGGCCTGTACATCGGCGCGGCAATCGTGTTCGTGTACGCCGTGTTCGGAGGCATGAAGGGAATCACCTATACCCAGGTAGCACAGTATGTCGTGCTGATCATCGCTTACACCGTTCCGGCGATCTTCATTTCGCTTAACCTCACGGGCAATGTGCTGCCCCAGATGGGCCTCGTCGGTAACTATGCGCCGGGGGGTGGTGAAGTCGCGTTCCTTGCCAAGCTTGACCAGGTCGTTACGGAGTTGGGCTTCACAGCTTATACGGCCGATACAAGCAACCGGCTGAACATGTTCCTGTTCACGATGTCGCTCATGATCGGTACAGCCGGGCTGCCTCACGTGATTATCCGCTTCTTCACCGTACCCAAGGTGTCCGATGCACGTTCATCTGCCGGGTGGGCGCTCGTCTTCATTGCACTGCTCTATACCGTGGCACCCGCAGTAGGCTCCATGGCTCGTTTGAATCTGACCACCACCATGTGGCCGGCAGCCATTTCTTCCAGCGCCCTGGACGGGCCGGCCATTTCTCGCGCCGATATCGACAGCAAGCCGGAACTTTCCTGGATCCGTACTTGGGAAGCCACCGGTCTGCTGGATATGGAAGACAAGAATGGCGATGGCTTGATCCAGTACTACAACGACAAGGCGCCGGCCGATCACCCGATCAGCAAGATCGCTGCGGAACGCGGCTGGAAGGGCAACGAACTGGTCAAGGCCGACAACGACATCATGGTGTTGGCCAACCCAGAAATTGCCAGCCTGCCAGGCTGGGTGATCGCGTTGGTGGCTGCGGGAGCACTGGCGGCTGCACTTTCTACGGCAGCGGGTCTTCTGTTGGCGATCTCCTCGGCGATTTCCCATGACCTGATCAAGGGGTCGATCAAGCCTGACATCTCGGAGAAAGGTGAGCTTGTCGCGGCCCGTTGGGCCATGACGGGCGCCATTATCGTGGCAACATGGCTGGGGCTGAATCCGCCCGGGTTCGCGGCCCAGGTGGTGGCACTGGCCTTCGGTCTTGCTGCGGCAACTATCTTCCCAGCGCTGATGATGGGCATCTTCTCCAAGAAGGTGAACAAGGAAGGTGCCATGGCGGGTATGTTGGTAGGCCTGGTGTTCACGTCCGTCTACATCTTCGTCTACAAGGGATGGTTCTTCATCCCGGGCACCAACAACCTGCCCGATACCGCCGAGCACTATATCTTCGGAATTTCGCCACTGTCGATCGGTGCAATCGGAGCTCTGGTGAACTTCGTCGTGGCATTCGTAGTGTCATCGATGACGGAGGCTCCGCCCAAGCACGTGCAGGATCTGGTTGAGTCGATCCGCATTCCCAAGGGTGCCGGTGCAGCAACTCATCATTAAAGTCGGCCAATTGCCGGGCCTTGCTCCCGGCAACATGTGACCAGACGGGTGCCGTGTGCACCCGTCTTTTTCCGAGGAACCATGAACGACACGCAGCGAGAAATTGCCGCCTTCCTCGCAAGTGCCCACCCCTACGACAACCTGTCGGACGAGGAGCGCATGCGAATTGCCCGCCGGGTTCGGGTCCATGACTACAAGGCCGGCGAGCTCATTTACCAGGTCGACGTTCCACTCGATGGTGTATGCATCGTAATGACCGGCGAGGTCGAAACCCTGGATCGCAACGGTGCGATGGTCTCCCTGCTGACCGCACGCGACACATTCGGCGAGCGCGGATTTTTGCGCGACGGGCACGCGGCGAGCACGGCGGTAGCCGATCACGACAGTCGCATTTTGCATCTGCCGGCGGACGAGTTCCGTCGACTGCTAAACACCTACGTATCCTTTCAACGCTATTTCAATCGAGCGCGTCGTCCGCACTCCCCCACAATCGATATCGCCGCTCAGCGGGTATCCGACCTGATTGCGCGTGAGCCACTTTACTGCTCGCCCACGGACTCCGTGGCACAGGCCGCGCGTAGCATGCGGGACAATCGAGTGTCGTGCCTGGGCGTCACGAAGCCCGGCACCGATCAGTTGATGGGCATATTGACCGTACGGGATCTCACAAACCGTGTGCTTGCGCAGGGCCTGGACCCGGCCACGCCGGTCAGCGCGGTCATGACGCGCGACCCTCAGACCCTTCCGTCGACCGCCTTGGGTTCAGACGTGCTGCGACACATGCTTGAGCATAACGTCGGGCATCTTCCCATCGTCGACGAAGGTCGCTTCGTGGGCATGATCACGCAAACGGATATCACGCGCTTCCAGGCCATTACCGCCTCCGCATTGATTCGGGACATCACCGACGCAGCCAGCGTGGAAGACATGGCGTTGGTCAGCCGCCGCATTCCCGAGTTGCTGGTGCAGCTCACCGGCGCGAACCAGCCGCACGAGGTCGTCACTCGGCAGATCACGGATATCGCCGATACCATCACACGAAGGTTGCTGGCCATGGCGGAAGCCGAACTCGGAAGTCCGCCCGTACCGTATTTATGGCTGGCCTGTGGCAGCCAAGGGCGCCAGGAACAATCCAGCGTCTCGGATCAGGACAACTGCCTGTTCCTGGATGACAGTGTGAAATCTTCCGATATGGCGTACTTCGACCGACTGGCCGGCATCGTGTCGGATGGACTCAACGCCTGTGGCTACGTCTACTGCCCCGGCGACATGATGGCCACCAACCCGCGTTGGTGTCAGCCCGTGCGCGTGTGGCGCGAGTATTTCCACACTTGGGCAGTCACGCACAAGCCCGAATCTCAGATGCTGGCTTCGGTCATGTTCGACCTTCGACCGATCGGCGGCACGGTCGCCCTTTACCGTGACCTGCAAGAAGAAACGCTGGAGATGGCTTCGAAGAATTCAATCTTCGTGGCACACATGATCGCCAACAGCCTGAAACACACGCCACCACTAGGATTGATCCGCGGCTTTTCTGTCGTGCGGTCCGGCCCTTATCGAAATCATATCGACATGAAGCTCAATGGGGTGATTCCGGTCACGGATCTCGCGCGCGTATACGCTCTACAAGGACGCATTACCGAAGTGAATACGCGTGCAAGGCTACAACGTGCCGAAGAAATTGGGGTTGTGTCGGCATCCGGTGCCCGCGACCTGCTGGATGCTTACGATGCCATTGCCACCATGCGCCTGGAAAACCAGGCCAAGCAGGTGAAATACGAACGCGAGCCCAGCAATTACCTGGCGCCAGCCGATCTTTCCGATTTTGAGCGCAACCATTTGCGGGACGCCTTTGTTGTCGTCCGGACCATGCAGTCGGCCATCGGCCACGGCAAGGGTGCGCTTAGCTGAACTTCTTAACCTATAACGAGCAGGACGACACGAATAATGTGGGCTGATTTTCTCTCCATGGCGGCGATCGCGGTATTCGCGGCATGCCTAGTTTTCATCGTACGCCGCAGTCTGCGCCGCAAAGGTATTGAGCCGCCGCGCTGGATCATGCCGGCGGTAATCGGCGCATCTATGATCGGCTACAGCATCTGGAATGAATACACCTGGTTCGATCGTATGACGTCCAGGCTTCCCGATACGATCGCTGTGGTGGGTCAGGGAGAGCGCAGCGCATTTTGGGCGCCTTGGACCCATCTGTATCCGGTCACGGTGCGCTTTGTTGCGGTCGATACGCGTAACCGTCTCCGGTCCGAGGAACGTCCGGATCTGGTCGTCACGGAAATCCTCTTAATCGAGCGCTGGCAGCCGACTCGCAAAGTGTCCGTGGCCTTCGACTGCAGCCACGCCCGGCGGGCCGATCTCCATGGCGCTGCGCGTATCGAACCGGATGGGACACTGGAGGGCGCAGAATGGCAAGCAATGGACCCGGCAAGCCCTATGCTGGTGACTGCATGTCAGCCTGAACGGCGCACTTGATGCGAATATGAGTCCTGCCCCTGCGAATACCGGTAGCTGGCTCAAGCGACTGAGCCTGCGACTACGTGTATTTCTGCTATTCGCCGCTTTGCTTGCGGGCGCCCTCGCCGCCCTGGCGGGTGCCTTGTACTTCGGCTATACCCGAACCGACGACCCGTCGATCATCAATGCAATGCTCATCGGCGGGGTGCTGGCCGGATGCCTCATCCTGGCAATGGTAAGTGGTATATGGCTGCTATTCGATGAGAACGTCGCCAAACCGATAGAACGTCTGTCGGGGGAATTGCGGGCCCGTACACACGCTCATGTGAAGGGCGAATTCGCGGACGATTGTGCTCAGCACTTAGGCGATCTTGCGCCAGCTGCCGCCGCATTGACGCGCCATCTGAACGAAGCGCGCAACGAACTAGCGGAAGCGATCGAACGAGAAACAACAAGGCTGGCCAACGAAAAGGAACGTCTTATCACCGTGCTGGCCGATCTACCCGTCGGCGTCATCCTGTGTTCCGGGGAACATCAGGTCGTGCTGTATAACGGCTGCGCGACCGAGTTGCTCGGCGAGACCGACACCAGCCCGCCTGCGCTCAACAGGTCGATATTCGACTATCTTGAGGAAGCCCCGATTCGCGGAGCATATGAGTCCCTTGTAAGAACCGGCAACCCGGACGACGAGTTGGAGATCTCTTGCATCAACAACGATACCGGCGACGCGTTAGCGGCCAGCTTGCGCCTCGTACCGGAGTTGCCAGGTGCCGGAAGTGGCGGCCCAGGCTACATACTGGCGCTGCGGCAAGCGCAGAAAGTTCCCAACACGATTTATTCGAAGGCGCGCACGGTCGTGTACGACTTCGATCTTCTTGCGAAAAGCCGGGCGGCAGAGTTCGCGAACACGCCCCTTGAAGACCTGACTTACGTTGTGTTCGATAGCGAAACCACGGGCCTGTTACCCAGTCGCGGAGATGAGATCGTGCAGCTCGCGGCGGTGCGCATCGTAAACGGGCATAGGGTGGAAACAGAGGTGCTCGACACGCTGGTCAATCCTCGACGCCACATTCCGCTGTCATCCACAGAGATACACGGCATCAACGACGCCATGGTGGCGAATGCGCCCACAATCGACAAAGTCGCTATTCGTTTTCATCGATTCGCTGAAGGCGCCGTGCTAGTGGCGCACAATGCGGCGTTCGACCTGGCATTTCTTCGTCGCCAGGAAGAGCGCATCGGCTTGCGCTTCAATCATCCCGTCCTGGATACGGTGTTGTTGTCGGCCATTGTGTTTGGGCAATCGGAAAATCACAGCCTGGATGCCCTGGCCGCAAGACTGGGGGTCTACCTTCCAGAAGAAGCTCGGCATACTGCGCTGGGCGATGCCTCAGCCACTGCGGAGGCCCTACTTAAGCTATTGCCGGCGTTAAAGGCCCGCGGGCTGCTTACCTTCGGCGATGTGTTGAGCGAGATGCAGCGGCATAGCCGACTGCTTAAAGACAGCAACGCGTGGTGATTGAAGATGGAGCTTAACAGCCCAGTCGATCCACCGGGCTCATAAACCCGTCCGGCCCTTCACAACCCGCCTATCTACGTCAATGTTGAGCTTGTTGAATAGGCACGCAGAAGACATCGTAATTACGCCATTTCATCGCGTCTTCCACCCCGATTTTGGCACCCCGCATAGCATCTTCATTAACTTTATAAAGTTCGTAGCCGCGCTCAAGCAGGAACTTAAGTAAGTTTTCTCGCTGTTGACGAGTCAACTTCGTATAAACCTCGGCTTTAATGTAGGGGCGATACTGATCGATGATATCGACCAAAGACTTGAGAACCTGCAGATCAAAGCCTTCGGTATCAACCTTTATGAACTTGAGTCGTGGCAGCTCTTTACTGAAGCACTCTCTCAACTCATCGGCAAGATTGATCGTAACTACCTCTTGCTTGAAGGCGTGACCGTGCCGCAGTATTGATATGCCCTCATGGCGGCCCCCGTTACAAAAGCCTGAATCCGAATATTCGAAGGTCATATAGCCGGAATCACGGGCGGCTGCGGCCATAATCGGGAAAATATTTAGAACACCTCGGTTTAGGCGAACCGTCTTCTCTAACAAAAAATATACATAAGGGTTGGGCTCCAAGGCGAGCACCATCCCTTCGTTGCCCACGGCCACAGCCATAGGCAAGGCCGAGTCACCAGAATGGGCCCCGATATCTATGCAGAAGTCGCCTTCTTGCAGAAACTTCCGATAGTCGCTGACCTCAATCTCGCTTAACGTTTTCGGGCTTTCTTTTGGATGTAGCCATTGCGCATATCTGATTGGCTGAGGGAGCCACTTGAAATCAAAGGTTTTCACAGTGCATCCGTAACGCTTAGGTTTTCCGCGGAAACCCAGGACTTCAAAAAAACTCTTTAATTTCATCGGTCAACTTTCTAGCTATGATTGATATGTGTGGCCGGCGCTACTGCGCCCATCTAAACATATCCTAGCTGCGGTGACTCGACTTCCAACGCTGAATTAGGCATACTAAACTGCCTCGTTTCCGTGTTTTGCCTAAGCCGAAATGCCATGCATTAGGGAACGGGCGGTTTCTTCTATGCCAATCGGTTTCCCCAAAGACAAAACCCCATCTGCGTATTTGCAGATGGGGTTTTGCGGTGTAAGAGCCTGACGATGACCTACTTTCACAGACGTACGTCCACTATCATCGGCGCAAAGGCGTTTCACGGTCCTGTTCGGGATGGGAA
>DATGNX010000066.1:0-4910 GCA_035306485.1 Burkholderiaceae bacterium | reverse complement strand
GCGGCCCTACTTACCCGCCGAAGCGGGCAGCGTGAAATTGACCTCGGGGTCGCGACGGATCTCGGCCTCCCGATCCACACCGTAATTCGGCTTCACGTCGTAGCCAAAAATCTTGGCCGTGATGAGCGTCGGGAACTGGCGGATATATACGTTGTATTCCTGAACGGCCTTAACGTACCGGCCTCGCTCAGTCGCGATCCGATTCTCGGTGCCTTCCAACTGAGTCATCAGGTCGCGGAACAGACCGTCAGCTTTCAGCTGGGGATAGTTTTCCGACACCGCCAGCAGCCGTGACAACGCGGAGCCCAATTGCCCCTGCGCTTGCTCGAAGCGCGCCATCAGTTCTGGATTGTCGAGATCGTCCACACTGATCTTGATTTGACCGACCTGCGCACGCGCCTCGGTGACTTCGGTCAGGACCGCCCGTTCATTCACCATGTAGGCGTTTACCGAGTTCACCAGTTTGGGCACCAGTTCCGCCCGGCGCTCATACTGATTCAGCGTCTGCGACCAGGCCGCCTTGACCTGTTCATCCAGCCGCTGAATCTCGTTGTAGCCACAACCCGACAAAATCGTGAGAAGGGGAAGGAAAAACAGCAATAACAGGCGTTTCATGAGCTTTTTCCGAAGAAAGCATGTGGCGCGAGATTACAGCAGCCGCTTCTACCTGTAAAATGCCCGTTGGTATATTCCTTTTGCGTGCGAACCAGTCGGCACGCACGGAGCGGCAAGCTGTTCTTGCGCTCTTCAATTTCCGTAAGAATCGTCAGCCTGGATTGGTATCTCTCGTCTCCGAGCGATAGGCCGTCGCTGGAGCACTACTTGAATTCCACTATTAAGTTTGCCGACCTCGGGTTGGCAGAACCCTTGTTGCGTGCCATTGCCGATGCCGGCTACTCGCAGCCCACTCCTATCCAGGCGCAAGCCATTCCGCAAGTCCTGAAGGGCGGCGACCTCCTGGCCGCAGCTCAGACGGGTACCGGCAAGACCGCCGGCTTCACCCTGCCCATTCTTCACCACCTGATCAGCGCCCCTCTGGCACAAGCCAAGGCGGGCCGCCCGCGCGTGCTGGTCCTCACGCCCACCCGCGAACTGGCCGCCCAGGTCGAAGAGTCGGTACGCACTTATGGCAAACACACGAAAGTGCGCTCCATGGTGATGTTCGGCGGCGTCAACATCAACCCGCAGATCACTGCACTGCGCAAGCCGCTGGATATCCTGGTGGCAACGCCGGGCCGTCTGCTGGACCACGCCGGTCAAAAGACCGTCGATCTCTCCGGAGTCGAAGTACTGGTGCTTGATGAAGCCGACCGCATGCTGGACATGGGCTTCATCCGCGATATCCGCAAGGTGCTCGCGCTGTTGCCCAAGCAACGCCAGAACCTGCTCTTCTCCGCAACGTTCTCCGACGAAATCCGGGGCCTGGCCACCGGTCTGCTGAAGGATCCCGTCGAGATCTCGGTCGCCCGACGCAACACTACGTCGGAACTGGTTGAGCAAGGCGTCGTGCTCACAGAACAGTCGCATAAGCGCGACCTCGTGAGCCACATCATTCGCGGCCACGGCTGGCATCAAGTCCTGGTCTTCACACGCACGAAGCACGGTGCCAATCGCCTGGCCGAGAAACTGGTGAAGGACGGCCTGACTGCGGCCGCCATCCACGGCAACAAGAGCCAATCGGCTCGCACGCGCGCGCTCTCCGGGTTCAAAGATGGGAAGATCTCGGTTCTGGTTGCGACGGACATCGCCGCTCGCGGCCTGGACATCGACCAACTTCCTCAGGTTGTGAACTTTGAACTGCCCAACGTTCCGGAAGACTATGTCCACCGAATCGGCCGCACCGGTCGTGCAGGCAGCCCGGGTTCCGCCCTGTCGCTTGTGGACCACTCTGAAATCAAGTTGCTGAGCGCAATTGAAAAGCTGATCAAGCGGCCCATCGATCGCATCCAGGTCGAAGGCTGGGATCCATCCACCATCGTGCGCACACCGGCAACGGAAGAGCGGCGCGAATCGGCCCCTCGAGGCCGTCGCGACGGTAACGGTGGCGGCGGTCGCGGCCGTAGCGGGGGCGATCGACCTGCCGGCGGTCGTGGGAGCAACGGCGCGGGCCATGCCCGCAGCGCTCGCACGGAAGGCAGCCGCGCCGGCTCGGCACATGGCGGTCGTAGCGAAGGCGGTCGGTCCGGAAACGCACGCAGCGCACACGGTGATGCGGCACGCTCCAGCGCGGCTCCACGTCAGCGCCGGGCCCCGCAAGCCGCCTTGCTCGGCAAGGCATCCAACCAATAAGCTGAAACCGGAACGGGCTCGGAGACCCCATGTCACTCTCGACCTGGCTTGCCTTCTTTGCCGCCTCCTGGGCCATCTCCTTTTCCCCCGGCCCGGGGGCCATTTCCGCAATGGCCTCGGGCCTGAAATACGGGTTTCGCAGAGGCTATTGGACGACCGTCGGGCTGATTCTCGGCATACTCATTCAGTTCTGCGTCGTGGCGGTCGGTCTGGGAGCGATTCTGGCCACGTCCGAGGTGGCCTTCAATGTCCTGAAATGGCTAGGGGCCGCCTATCTGGTTTATTTGGGTTGGCAGCAGTTCCGCACCGATGCCGCGCCTGTGGCGGTGGAGTCTGCGCCCCCAACCGACTTCCGCATCCACGAGCTCGTGGTGCGCGGTTGTCTGGTGAACATCACCAACCCCAAGGGCACGGTTTTCCTGATGGCGGTGGTGCCGCAGTTCCTGAACCCCGCCGCGCCGCTGGCGCCGCAATATGCCATCATCGCGGCCACGCTTTGTTTTACCGACCTGGTGGCGATGGGCTGCTATACGACCCTCGCCGCCCGTGTACTGCGCCTATTGCGCACACCGCGCAGCATACGCTGGGTGAACCGGACTTTCGGCGCGCTGTTCATTCTCGCCGGCACAGTCCTGGCCACATTCAGCCGCCGCGCATGAACGACTCGCCCAAACTCCACCGGCACTTGTGCCGAGACGACTACACAGTATGAGCATTCCACAAGAAGTCAAAAGACGACGTACCTTTGCCATTATTTCCCACCCCGACGCCGGCAAGACGACGCTGACGGAAAAGCTGCTCCTGTTTGCAGGCGCGATTCAGATCGCGGGTAGCGTGAAGGCCCGCAAAGCGAGCCGTCATGCCGCTTCCGACTGGATGGAGATCGAGAAGCAGCGCGGCATTTCGGTCGCGTCGTCCGTCATGCAGATGGAGTATCGCGACTGCGTCATCAACCTGCTCGACACCCCGGGCCACCAGGACTTCTCGGAAGATACCTATCGTGTGTTGACGGCAGTAGATGCGGCCTTGATGGTTCTGGACGCGGCCAATGGCGTCGAGCCGCAGACGATTCGTTTGCTGCAAGTGTGCCGGGCGCGTAATACGCCCATAATCACCTTCATCAATAAGCTGGACCGCGAAGTCCAGGAGCCGCTGGATCTATTGTCCGAGATCGAATCCCATCTGGGCATGGATGCGGTACCGCTGTCTTGGCCGGTGGGCATGGGCCGTCGCTTTGGCGGCGTGTTCGACCTTCGTCAAAATCAGATGCGGGTGTTCAAGGCGGGCGAAGAGCGCCGCGCACACGACGACGAGATTATTCAGGGGCTGGACAACCCGGTCATTGCGCAGCGCTTTGGTGATAGCTTTATCAAGGCTCGCGAAGAAATTGACCTGATTCGGGAAGCGGCTCCTGAATTTGATCACGAGGAGTTTCTGGCAGGTCGCCAGACCCCTGTCTTCTTCGGTTCCGCGATCAATAATTTCGGTGTGCAAGAAGTCCTGGACGCTCTCGTCGATTTTGCTCCCGCTCCGGGCGCCCGCCATGCTCTGGAGCGCGAGGTGCAGCCAGACGAACCCCGCTTTAGCGGTGTGGTGTTTAAAGTGCAGGCCAATATGGATCCGGCACACCGAGACCGAGTGGCATTTGTCCGGGTCAGCTCGGGCCGCTTCTCTCGCGGCATGCGCCTTAAGGTGTCGCGTACAGGAAAAGAGATTCGGCCTAACAACGTGGTCTCGTTTTTGTCTCAGCGCCGCGAATTGGTCGAAGAAGCCTATGCAGGCGATGTGATCGGCATTCCAAACCACGGCATCCTGCACTTGGGGGACGTATTGACCGAAGGGGAGAACCTGCAGTTTACGGGTCTGCCTTTCTTTGCACCGGAGCTTTTCCAGGCGGTTGAAGTGAAAGACCCGTTAAGGACCAAGCAGCTTCGAACTGGCCTCACGCAGCTGGGTGAAGAGGGCGCCATTCAAGTGTTTCGCCCTCAAGCCGCCGGCGGCGCCTTATTACTCGGTGCTGTGGGCCAACTTCAGTTTGAAGTCGTGGCCCATCGGCTAAAAACTGAATACGGTGTCGATGCCCGTATGATGCCTTCGCGCTACACCATGGCGCGCTGGTTCACCTCAGAGGACCCGGCCGTGTTGCGCAAGTTTATGGATGCCAACGCGGCACATATTGCCCACGACGTGGTCGACGCGGCGGCATTTCTGGCGAGTTCGCCGGCCCAGCTAAGGGTCGCTCAGGAGCTTTACCCGGGCATAGAATTCCATGCAATGCGTGAACACGGCGGCAAGGTATTCGGTCGAAAAAATTGAAGCATTTGCCGCCATGCTACCGTAACAACTGGCCTTAACATCCAAGAAACGCTCACCTACACCCTGAGACGCTCGTTCTATACTAGCCCCGATATCCTATAGAAGGACCAGAATGTCTTGGCGTTTGATTTTTGCAATATTGGTCGTTGCTGCCGGCTTGTCGGTATGGGGCGGCCTGCAACTGGGTAACTGGCTGGTCGCGCACGGCCCGGTTGCGCCCGCCGTAAACGAAAAAGTCGAGGTCTCCCAGGTGCCGGTGCTGGATGCCGATGGCCGTCCCTATCTGGCGCAGCCACCACAGCCTT
>DATGNX010000065.1:0-4107 GCA_035306485.1 Burkholderiaceae bacterium | reverse complement strand
AAAAAACGCCTGGACGAAGACGTAGACGCTATTGAAGCCCAGGCCGACGCCGTACTTGCGGAACGCGAAGAAGACGTCGATCCCGCATCGGCGCCCTTCATCATGGCGGCACTGCAGGTCTACTGGACGGCGCTGGCGGCGGACTTCAAGGAAAACGACATGCCGGTGATCACACCTGCGGGCGTGTGTCCCACCTGCGGCAGTCTGCCGGTGGCCAGCATCGTGCGCGTGGGCGCCCAGATCGACGGCTGTCGCTACCTGTGCTGCTCGCTGTGCTCCACCGAATGGCACCTGGTCCGCGTGACGTGTTCGCATTGTCAGGACACCAAGGAAGTCAGCTACCACTCCATCGAGGACGGCCCTGAAGGCATCAAGGCAGAATCCTGCGACAGCTGCCACACCTACCGCAAGATCTTCTATCAAGAGAAGGTGCTCGGGGTCGATGCCGTGGCCGACGACCTGGCCAGCCTCACGCTGGACATGCTCATGGGCGAAGCCGGCTATTCCCGCGCTAGCGGCAACCCTCTGCTCTGGCAAAACGATCAGGCTGATACATGACGGCTCGGCCATCGTCGTTAGCGGGCGGCGATAATCCGGGCCTTGCCCGGGTCGCCGACATCCCCTCCCTGGAACGCCTGCTGGGCTCCCCCGAGGGCCAGACAATGGCCCACGAATGGGGCCGCAGCCGGCTCACCGCAACGCTGCGAGGGCTGTTGGAAGATGCCCGCACTAAGGCAAAAGCCGGCACCCTTCCCGCTACCGCGCTGGAAGCGGCCACGCTTCTGGACCAGGCGCGCCGGCTCATGGCTGACCAGGATCAGCCCCGGTTGAAGGCGGTCTACAACCTGACCGGTACAGTGCTCCACACGAACCTGGGCCGGGCCCTGCTGCCGGACGAAGCCGTGCAGGCGGTGGTGCGAGCGCTAACCACGCCCGCTAACCTGGAGTTCGACCTGGACACCGGGCGCCGTGGTGACCGCGACGACCTGATCGAAGAACTGCTGCGCGAACTCACCGGCGCCGAAGCGGCCACCGTAGTGAACAATAATGCCGCGGCCGTATTGCTCATGCTCAATGCGCTGGCCAACCGCCGCGAGGTGATCGTGTCGCGCGGCGAACTGGTGGAGATCGGCGGCGCCTTCCGGATCCCGGACATCATGCAGCGAGCGGGCGCACGTCTTGTGGAAGTCGGCACCACCAATCGCACACACCCGGCGGATTACGAGAACGCAATAGGCCCGCGCACCGCCATGCTCATGAAGGTCCATTGCAGCAATTACGAGGTGACCGGCTTCACGCGCAGCGTAGATGTCGCACAGGTCGCTGAAATCGCGCGCCGCCACGGCCTACCCACCGCCGTCGACCTGGGCAGTGGAACGTTGGTCGATCTCGCGCAATGGGGGCTACCCAAGGAAGACACCGTTCGCGAAACCGTACAAGCGGGCGCCGATATTGTGACCTTTAGCGGCGACAAGCTGCTGGGTGGCCCACAAGCCGGCCTCATCGTTGGAAACGCGGACCTCATCCGCAAGATCAAGAAGAACCCGCTCAAGCGCGCCTTGCGCGTGGGCAAGCTCACTTTGGCCGCGCTGGAACCCGTGCTGGCGTTGTACCGCTCCCCCGAACGGCTCGCCGAGCGCCTCACCACGCTGCGTCTGCTGACCCGTCCGCAGCAGAAGATGCACGCTGCCGCCGAACGGCTGCAAGCCGGGGTGCAGCGCGCCCTTGGCGACGCCTACACCGTTGAAACGGCGCCCATGTTCAGCCAGATCGGCAGTGGGGCCCTGCCCGTGGACCAGCTCCCCAGCTATGGCCTGATCTTGCGCCATGCGGGTAGCGGGCGTCCCGGGCGTGCACTGCGGGCGCTGGAGGCGCGTCTGCGCGGCCTTCCTCGCCCCGTGATCGGTCGCATTGCGCAAGATGCGCTGTGGCTGGATCTGCGCTGCCTGGAAGAACGCGACGAAGCCGCCTTCCTCACGCAGCTCACGGAGGCCGATGCATGATCATCGGCACGGCCGGACACATTGACCACGGCAAGACCACGCTGGTGCGGGCGCTGACCGGAGTCGACACCGACAGGTTGCAGGAAGAAAAGAACCGCGGCATTTCCATCGAACTGGGCTACGCCTACACGCCACTGGCCAACGACGACATCCTGGGCTTCATCGACGTGCCCGGCCACGAACGCCTGGTGCACACCATGGCGGCGGGCGCCAGCGGCATCGACTTTGGCCTGTTAGTGGTGGCGGCCGATGACGGCGTCATGCCGCAGACCCGCGAACACCTCGCCATTCTGTCCATGCTGGGTATCCGTCAGGGGGCTATCGCGCTCTCGAAGGCCGACCGTGTCGACGAAAGCCGGCTCGAGCAAGTCCGCAAGGAGATTGCCGGGCTTACCGCCGGCACCTTCCTGCACGGCAGGCCCATCTTCCCCGTCAGCGCTGCCACGCCCGACGACCCGGGTGTGGACGCCCTGCGCGCGCATCTGCATGCCGAGGCACAGGCCATGGCGGCCCGCGCCGGCGACGGGCTGTTCCGGCTGGCCGTGGATCGTGTCTTCACCTTGAAGGGGCACGGCACGGTCGTCACCGGCACGGTTCATGACGGCACGCTGCGACTGGACGACGACACGGTGGATCTCCGCCTGATGCCGGCCGGCAAGAAAGTCCGGGTACGCAGCATTCATGCGCAGAACCAGCCCGCACAGGAAGCACGCGCCGGACAGCGATGCGCCCTGAATCTCGCGGGTGTAGATAAGGACGACATCGCCCGAGGCGACTGGATCGCGGATGCCCGCTGCTTCCTGCCCTCGCGCAACGTGGACGTGCACTTACGACTGCTGCAGGATGCCGCAACCGGGGTCCGCGCGTGGAGCCCCTTGCATGTCCACCTAGGAGCCGCCCATTACCTGGCGCACGCCGTGCCCTTGTCCGACGCCTCGCTTGCGCCGGGCGAAGATGGCTGGGTGCAATTGGTGTTCGACCAATTGGTGTGCGCCATGCCTGGCGATCACTACATCGTGCGCGATGCACAGGCACGGCACACGGTAGGCGGCGGCATCGTGCTGGATCCAAACGCGCCCCAGCGCAAGCGCCGCTCTCCCGAACGCCTGTCCTGGCTGCGGGCTGTGGGCGCCCTGCATGCCGCAGGCGATTTCGACGCGCTGCTGGCCCAGGCCCATCACGGCCTGGATGAACCCCAGGTATCCCGACTCCTGCGCAGCGATGCCGAGCAACTATCGCCGCCGGACGGCGCCCGTTGGGTCTCGGCCCGCGGCGGCCAATCGCCGCGCATACTGATTCTCGAATCACACTGGAACGCACTTGCTGAACATGCGCTCCGGACCTTGGCAGCCTTCCATGAGCGTTGGCCCGATGAACCGGGTGTGGACACGGCGCGCCTGCGTCGCATGGCGTGGCCGACCCTTTCCGAAACCCTATGGCTGGCGGTACGCGACAACCTCGTCGCGGAAGGCCGCCTGGCGCGCAATGGGCCATGGCTGCATCTGCCCGATCACGCCGTGGCGCTCTCGCAGCAAGAAACCCAGTTGGCGGAACAGCTACTGCCGCGACTGTACGACGGCGGCTTCGATCCCCCTTGGGTGCGAGACCTGGCCGGTGAACTCAACGTAGCGGAAGACCAGGTACGGCAAGTTCTGCTGAAGATGCTGCGCCGTGGCGATCTCTACCAGATCGTGCGCGACCTTTTCTACCACCGTGAACAGGTCGTCAAGCTCGCGCAGATCGTACAGTCGGTCGATGACCCCGAAGGAGTGGCCGCGGCCCAGTTCCGCGACCTGACCGGCCTGGGCCGCAAACGCGCGGTGCAGATCCTGGAGTTCTTCGACCGCGCCGGGTACACGCGGCGCCTGCGAGACCGGCACGTACTGCGCAAGGATAGCCCCGACTTCTGGCAGCGGCTATCATAGAGGCCCTCGCGGAAGGCATTCATGTCCGGTGGCATGGCTGGGCTTCAAACCCAGTTGGGGGCGTCAGACGCTCCCAGGTAGGTTCGACTCCTGCTGCTTTCCGCCATTCCCCTTCTTCGCCTTCCAGTTCCGGCAGCCGGTACTGATGGGTCGCCACTTCTCCCAGCACAATGACGGAC
>DATGNX010000064.1:0-22494 GCA_035306485.1 Burkholderiaceae bacterium | reverse complement strand
AAGTGCGGGTCTTCACTCTTTCTTCGGCCTACTAGATGCTTACTATCGTCAAGGGCGCGGTCGGCTCGACCACTGCTGAGGCCGAAAACGCTGTCTGTCGAGCCAGGTACGTTGTGCCTCCGCAGCCGCTTTCTCAATACCCAGCATATGCACCGTTGCTTGCGGAAAGTCATCAAGGCCGCCGGCATGATCGAAATATTGCGTGGTGCTGGTATTCCTGCTGCTTGCCGTGATTCTGCGTGTGACGCCTAAGCGCGAGACCGGCAGCCTGTCCCCCAACGACATAGTCGGGCTGGTGATCGTCGCAAACTTGGCAGCAGGTGCTCGAGGTCGACGGGCAGATCAGCGTAGTGCAGAAGCATTGATACTGCAGGCACGCTCGTTGCGTCCTTTCGTACGAAAAATAGCCAGGAGCAAGCAATGACGAAACCAATGCCAGACACAGACCCGCTCAAGCGCGAAGGCCCCGGAGAGACCGGCAGGGTGCCGGGGACGGATGTCGGAGAAGGCGGCCGGCCCGCTGGTAAACCCGACGAAACATTTGATCCGCCCAAGACGGGTGACAAGCATCGCCCGATACAACCTCGGGGCGATGAGCCGACAAACCGGTAGCAAACAGCCATAGCACCAAACGTAAAAGGCCGCTCCCAGGAGCGGCCTTTTACTTGATTTAGCTGGTTTATTGACGGATCGTGCGCAACTCGAACGCGCGACCAACTTTGAAGTGTTTACGGCGCCCGCCGGAAGCCGACCTGCGAGAGCCAACCCCGGCCAATTTCAGCAGTTCCCTTTCTTCGCTTGGCCCGGAGGGCAATGCCTCTGGCCATGTCCGTGCCCGTCCGGATCGACAATCACTGATCCTCCGGGGGTGTGCACAGCACAAGCTGAAAGGAGAGAGATCAGGCAAGCAGCGAAAGCAAAACGAAGTCTCATGGCAACCTCAGATGACTAGACGCGACGGAGTATGAGCGAAAAGGTCAGCCACATCTGAAACGCAGAGCATCGAAAGGTAACGCACAACCCCTTTTTGCACTGCTTCATCAAACATAAATGCGGACGCCAGTGGAGCGCGAAAGAGATTCGCGCCACAGCGAGACACTACTAGCGCGTCTTGCGTGAAGCCAAGTAATCAAAAACTCAAATCCGGGTTCCAGACTATCTCCCATAGATGTCCGTCCGGATCCTGAAAGTAGCCGGAGTAGCCGCCCCAAAAGGTGTCCTGGGCACGCTTCACGATCTTCGCTCCCGCCTTCTCAGCTTGGGCCATCACCTCATTGACGTCAGCCTTCGAAGCGACGTTATGTCCTAGCGTCATTTGCGTAGGACACATCGGACTTACCGACAGCCCCGTGTCGTGGGCAATACTAGTCTGCGGCCATAGCGCGAGCTTCAGGCCAGGTTGCATGTCAATGAAAACGACTGCGCCGTGTTCGAATTGTTCTCCGATGACCCCCGGGGTTTTTAAGCCCAGCCCATCCCGGTAGAAGGTAAGAGAACGCTCGAGGTCTCTCACTCCGATCGTAATAACGGTGATTCGTGGTTCCACGAATATTCCTCCGTGTGTGTATCTCGCATAGAACAATAATATGTCTACGCAGTTCCAGTGGCCACAAACGGCGGGGTGATCGCAGGCCATGTCGCCCTGCGTCTCATATGCACTCTTTGCCCTCCATTACAACGCTACTACCAGCACCGGTACATTCTATGAATCGACAAATACGAGCATCGCTCATCGAGGAACCACCATGTGCGGAAGGATCCGTCAGGCACGGAGCCTGAACGACTACCAGGAACACTTGCGCTGGAATCCTCACACGGCGCTTGATGTACCAGACGGCCTTAAATTCAATGTACCGCCCGGTACGCGCCCGATCGTCCTTCACCGTCTGGGCGACGGCGCCGGCCATGCCGACCGCTTATTCTGGGGATACAAACCGCCTTGGTACAAGCGCAGCCCAGCCAGCAATGCGCGGCTCGACACCATCCTCAAACAATCACCATTCTGGCGCCCTCTCCTCACACGCCGCATCATCGTGCCAGCCGATGGCTGGTACGAATGGACTGGGGAGAAAGGCGATAAGCAACCCTGGTACATCAGCCCCCGCGATGATCAGCCGATTCTTATGGCGGGCATCACGGCATGGGCGCCCGGACGCGAAATTCTGGCCGAGACGGGCTTTGCAATCATCACCGACGATTCCGCCGGCGGCATGGTGGATATCCACGACCGCCGTCCGATATGCCTTACGCCAGAAGATGCACTGAACTGGCTCAATCCTGAGCTGCCAATAGAGGCAGCGCTTGAGCTGCTGTCAACGCCACGGCCCGAGTCAGCATTCCACTGGTGGCGGGTGAACAAACGCGTCGGAAACGCACGATATCAAATGCCGGATGCGGCCCAGCCGGAACCTTGGGGTGAGTGAGCTGTCTCATTGAAAGCAATCACTCTGCATAAAGCGCCCGTCTAGCTAGCGTAATCCCGCCGCCTGGGCCTACCGCGCAGAGCCCCCTCCGACCGACGGACTACAATGGTCCGCTTACCTAGGAGCACTATGTTGAAACTTCAGCCCGGCGCACGGGCGTACCTTACTGAAATCAGAGCCTTGACCACAGACGAAGACGGCAACGATCGCTTCGTCGGACTCACAACTAACGAGTCTGTGTGGTACCAGAACTACTTGCGCGAATCATTCTCCGGAACGGCCGATCGGGCTGACGAATCCGTAGAAAAATACCTCGCCCTCCAAGATAAGCACGAAGAGATGCGGAGGACCGTATTAGCGGGCGAGTCCCTGCTGCGACCTCTTAGCTCTTGAGTCTTTCATCGCCCCATCAAACCAACCCTTTGCGATGCCAGAGGTTGGACGAAGAAAAACCCCTCAGATTCCCATCTGCAGGGGTTTTCACTTTTTTTGCGTACCGCAGTCGCGCCAGGACGCGTCAATGCTCAAAGCACCGCCAGTTCGCCATCCACCACACCGACTCTTAACATTTTGGTGTCAGCCGGGGGCGCAGAAATCGTTTTTCGCACAAAGGCTGCTACGTCTGATGCGCCAAGATCCAATGCCTCGATGGAGATGTCGATCCGCTTGATGGAACCGTCCAAGTACAGGATGCAGCCACCGTGATCCGGAAGGTTGTCGTATGCAATGATGTGTCTACCCAGGGAACCCGCCAATTCCTTCACAATCGTCCCGTAGCTCATTTATTAGTTCCTTGTTGTGCGAGAGGGGCAGCTTACAGCAGTCTGGCCAGGCTGGCCTCTTTCTCAGTACAGCGTGTTGCGGTGAATATGATCGCACTCCTTCCGCAGGGAGTTCTCGGCAGCCTTCCCGTAGAGCGCCTCCGGTGTCTCAACGTCGGTAATCCGATACTCTGTATCCGGTTCCAGTGTCACCCCGCTCTCTCCCCTTGTATCGCCTGCGACAGTCGGCAGCCGCTCTTCCACGCGCCATCTTATGCGCGCCGCCAACCCTGAGCAAATAGCGGGTGCCCCGCGTCCCCCACACTTATCAACACAAAGCGTGAATAGCCTTGTGGATAGCTTGCGGATATCGTCCGCGAAGCCTTGAACCGCGGGCGTTTACGCTTCTGTGGTCAATGAAGCGTCACCGAATCGTCACGCCCCTGGGGAACAACACAAATCGCTGTGGAACGTTGCATAAATCCCCATCAACACCCCTGCAAGTGTACCGATACTTAATAAATATTGTGCCATTACATAGGTCGCACTAAGATCAAGAAAAACTCCTTTGGGAACGATCATGGACGCCCGCAACCACAGCAATACTGTCGCGCCGGTGCTCATCGCCGGCTGTTTGATCATCATGGTCAGCTTCGCCATTCGCGCCGCCTTTGGCGTGTTCCAACTTCCCGTGGCACAGGAATTCGGCTGGCCAAGGGCGGAGTTCTCACTGGCCATTGCTGTGCAGAATCTTGCCTGGGGTATCGGCCAGCCCGTCTTCGGAGCCATTGCTGAACGGTTCGGCGACCGGCGTGCCATCGTACTGGGCGCCCTTGCCTACGCCCTGGGCCTGGTGCTTTCCTCCGCTGCGGTTACGCCGCTGGCCCATCAATTTCTCGAAGTTCTTGTGGGATTCGGCATTGCCGGCACCGGGTTCGGAGTGATCCTCGCCGTAGTGGGACGGGCAAGTTCCGACGAAAACCGTTCGATGTCCCTGGCCATTGCCACGGCGGCAGGTTCGGCCGGTCAGGTGGTGGGGCCGCCAATCGCGGAATGGTTGCTCGGCAGCATGAATTGGCAGTCCGTCTTCGTGCTGTTTGCCATCGCGATCTTGGCCGTGCTCTGTGTGCTACCCCTGCTGTCGGCGCCAGACGCACCCACCGCAGCGCTGCAGCCGCACGAACGTATGGGTCACGTTGTTTCGCGGGCGCTCAAGGACCCAACATTCGCGCTGATCTTCGTCGGCTTCTTTTCCTGCGGCTATCAACTGGGTTTCATCACGGCTCACTTCCCTGCTTTCGTGACAGAGCTGTGCGGACCCATCCAACCTGGTAGCCTGCTGCACTCCTTAGGCGTGCAGACCACGTCGGCACTCGGCGCCATTGCGATATCCGTTATTGGGCTCGCCAATATCGGCGGAACGTTGGCCGCGGGCTGGCTCGGCAAACGCTATTCCAAAAAATACCTGCTTGCCTCGATCTACGCGGCCCGCACGGTGGTGGCCGGCTGGTTCATTCTTACCCCCATCACACCGAGCAGCATTCTCATCTTCTCCGCACTCATGGGTGCGCTCTGGCTGGCGACCGTGCCGCTGACGTCGGGCCTCGTCGCACAGATCTATGGTCTGCGCTACATGGGAACACTGTATGGCATCGTATTCTTCAGCCATCAGCTCGGCAGCTTTCTCGGGGTCATGCTGGGTGGCACCCTCTACGACGCATTCGGCGACTACACGCTGGTCTGGTGGATCGGTGTGGGCGTCGGTGCATTCAGCGCGCTGATCCATCTACCGGTTCGGGAGCGCCAGTTCAACTTCCAGGGAGCCTGACATGTCAGCAAATGAAGGATACCGGGGCGGTGGTGCCTCCGCCTGCGACGTATTGGAAAGAGGTCCGACGACACATGCGCCTGTAGCAATGCGCAGTGGCGCAGCGACAGGCACTAAGTGGATCTACCGCATCTTCACCGCACTTCGGGCTTTGGAGCACCGCACCCGCGTACAGCAGGACCTCCAGTACTTATTGGAGGAGGCCCCGCCCCATATTCTGAAGGACGTCGGCCTCACGCGAGACCAGATCGAGCAAGAGCTTCATCGCCTGCGCAGCGGCCCATTCCTGTAAGGTCAGCGAGAGCGCAATATGACACTTTTGCAGCATAATGGGACATTCGTCATCCCGTACAGGTTTACGCTGTGAAACTGGACTCCCCCTGGCAGCCTCGCCTTGCCGATTCCGGCGGTCTCATACACGAACGGCTGGCAGCTGCCATCACGCAGGACATTCTCTCCGGCAACATCCCCACTGGCGCCCGGCTCCCGCCACACCGCCAGGTGGCAGGCGACTTGGGCGTCAGTATTGGCACCGTCACCCGCGCTTATTCCACGCTACAGCGCCAGGGGCTGGTGAAGTCCGAGAAAGGCCGAGGCATGTTCGTGACATCGCAAACGCCACAGATGTCGCGCCGCCTCGACTTGAGCGTCAACACTCCCCCGCCCGTCGTGACCGGCCGCATGCTTACTGATGCAATGAGCCGGATCGGCGTTGCCGCGGACGCCGACTTTTTCACTCGATACACGCCTCCGGGTGGCCTGCCGGAACACCGCCTGATGCTGGCTCAGATGATCGCGAGAGACCACGGGCTTTCCATCGACCCGGCACACGTCATCATCACCGAAGGCGCGCAGCAAGGCCTTTTCCTAGCCATGGCAGCAGCACCCGCTGGTCCCTTGGCCATTGAACAACTGACTTACCCCGGGGCACTGCGGGCCGCAAAACAACTGCAACGCCCACTGATTCCGTTGGCCATGGACGATCAGGGCATCCTGCCGCAGGCACTAGAGGAAGCGCTTAATAGCGACACCCCGCCCACCATGCTCTATCTGGTTCCCTCTATACAGAACCCCACAGGGGCCGTTATGGGTGTGAAGCGCCGCAAAGCCATTGCAAAGCTGGCACAACGCGCCGACCTCACCATCATCGAAGATGACGTTTACTCGGTGTTCGCGCCGGACAAGCTCCCTCCCATCGCACAGTTTGCGCCGGACCACGTCATGTACGTAGGCGGCCTTTCCAAATGCCTGGCGCCCGGAATACGAGTGGGCTATATCGCGACGCCAGCACGTTGGCTCGACGCTCTGAACGGATGGCTGTTGGCAACACAGACGACGACCTCCCCGCTATCCAGTTGGCTGATGGCGCACTGGATCACTGAAGGGCTTGTAGACGCCATCGCTCAATCGGTTCGACTAGAAGCTCGACGACGGAATCAGCTCGCCCGCCCCATGCTGGGTCCCTGGCTGGCACCGATGCACGGCGATGCACTCCACGCCTGGCTGCCCATGGAAACGGCGCGTGCACGGGAGATCGTTCTCGCTGCGTCGCAGTCCGGGATCACACTGGCGCCGCCGGACGCTTTCATGGCCGATCCCAACCTCAGCATGTCGGGCCTGCGGGTCTGCTTTGGAGGGCTGAATGACAGCGAGCTGGAGGTCTCACTCACCCGGCTTCAAGAGCTGATTGCCGGCACCGGTTCTTCGCAGGTCGACATGGTCGGCATCGTGTAGGCGGCACGCCTCACTTATCAACACAAACGGTGAATAGCCTTGTGGATAGCTTGCGGATATCGGCCGCAGGCCCTTATTCCATGCGTGTTTGCGCTGCCGTGGTCAATGAAGCGTCACCGGATTGTCACTTAAGGATATCCACGGCTTTATGGCCTGCGGCCACCCCCTGTACCAGCAGGACGTCGCCCTCCGTGTTGGCTGTCCGGAACTTTCGAATCGCGGCGTAGGCGTCGGAACCGTACCACTCCTGAGCCTGCGCCATGGAAGGGAACTCAATCACGACCAGGTCGCCTGACCATGCCCCTTCGAGCGGAACATAGGGTCCACCGTGAACGATGTACCGACCCGAATACGGAGCCAGTGTTTCATCAATGCGACGCAAGTACTCGACCACTTCGTCGTTGAACCGGGTCTCACGGATCAGCGCTACTGCATAAGCCGGCATTTCATTCCCTCCTGGTCACGACCGCCGGGCGGCGGTCCGCAACCATCGTAAACGACGGATCGCGAGAAAAGCACCGAAATTTGCCCCGATCACGATCCTTCGCCTCCAAATCATTTCTCTAGCATGAGTCAGACACGCAAAAAAAACATCGAGGGGACTACATGCGACTGAACCTGCCCGTCACGAACGAGGAATATCCCTTTCCATCCGGAGCCACACTGGTTTCCGTCACCGACACCAAAGGACGAATCCTCTACTGCAACGAAGCCTTTGTCGAAGTAAGCGGCTTCAGCCTCGACGAGCTGCTTGGACAACCTCACAATCTCATTCGACATCCGGACGTTCCCGAAGAGGCCTTCCGCGACTTATGGGTCACTATTCAGCAAGGTAAGCCCTGGTCAGCCGCCTTGAAGAACCGACGCAAGGACGGTTCGCACTATTGGGTCGTTGCCAACGTCACACCCTTGATGGACGACGGGGAGCCTGTCGGCTACATGTCAGTGCGGACGGAAGCAACGCGCGAGCAAATCGACGACGCTCACGCGTTGTTCGAGCAAATGAAATGGGAGAAGGAAGAAGGCCGCAGCATCACGGTTTTTCACGAAGGCCGCGTAAGGACTGCATCTTTATGGGGACGCACCTTATCCGCCCTGCGCCCCGAGCTCGCCACTTCCTTGCTGTTGTTGACGCTCGCCCTCGTGCTAATTAGCGGGAGCGCAATGTGGCTAGCAGGCGATGGGGCGCTGCCGTTCTGGGCCGGCATTCTCGTCGCGGTTGCGGCAGCTGCCGGGGTGACTGCAATTATGCGCTCATGGATAGTCGCGCCAGTGCGGGGCTTGATAGACGTGGCGAATCAAATCGCAGCTTGCGATCTTGCCCACACCGTCAGCCGGACTCGCAATGACTTGTTCGGACAGCTGCAAGCCGCTTTGGGGCAGGTCAGCGTCAACGTGAAGTCCATCGTCCGCGATGCCAGAGACCAAAACCTGCGGACTGCCACCATGGTTCACCGAATGTCGGACGGTGCCGGTGAACTGGCTCGCCGTACTCAGAGCCAGGCGGCGAGCTTGGCCGAGACGGCAAGCTCTCTGGAACAAATTACCGCGGTGGCGCGCAACACCACTGACGCGGCCGTTGGAGCATCGCGCGCATCAGCGGAGGCGGTCACTGCAACTGACCAGGGATCGCAGGCACTGGACGAGCTGAGAAGCACGATGGAATCGATACACCAAGCCTCGGACCGTATCGGTGATATCACGAAGACCATCAACGACATCGCTTTTCAAACAAACATTCTTTCGCTCAATGCGGCGATCGAAGCAGCCAGAGCCGGTACGGCCGGTCGAGGCTTCGCAGTCGTGGCGGCCGAGGTCAGGGCGCTTTCTCAGCGGACCGCAACTGCCGCAGCAGAAATCGCGGAACTCATCGAAGACACTCGTCTTCGAATCGGCGACGGCAATGAGAAGACACGAACTACGCTCGAGATCATGCAGACCTCGGTCGCGCGAATCCGCGAAGTGCATCAGGAAGTCCAAACTATCGAAGCAGCAATGTCCGAACAGCTGACAGGCATCTCACAGGTCAGTGCCGCCGTAAGCGACATGGATCAAAGCACCCAGGAAAATGCGCAGTTCTCCAGTTCGCTGGAGGACAGCGTGGAGGAGATCAAGATTGTGTCTCAGCGCGCCGTGGAGACGGTTCGCGTCTTCCGCATAGATGCTCGACCACGCGCGATGAACAATGCGGTGGAACTGAGGCAAGCCACGAAACCGCATGTCGCGGCGCATCAAGCGGGACCCGTGGCCTTGCTGGAAAGCTAGGCCACTCACGCACGGAGGCGCATATGTTACCGTTCGGTCTCGCTTTCAGTAACAATTTGTGCCCTTGTCATTCACGGCACACGCCTCCATCTGTTTTGCATGCCTTTGGACTACATTCCCGCACTTTTTGTAGCAAGCGGATTAGTACCTGCTTTGGTACTCTGGGTGATTTCACGCTTTGACTGACCACCGCAGCATCGAGCGGCCGTGCTCAGTTGCCACACACGACACCGCCGCTCAACACCCATATGACGTTAGATGAATTCCAGACTATCAGGGCGTTGATCGGAATCGATGAAGCCATGGCCGACGCTGCGCGCCGTGTCCTAGTGTTGGACCAGCCGCATGCCGAAGTACTGCGGAATTGCGGGGCTGACCCTTCCGTCTTGCAAAACACTTTGGATCGCATTCGTGATGCTGAGCTGCGGATACGCAGTACCTTCGTGTGTCACACGCCCGGCTCCTGGGAGATTGTGGTGGGACACCACGACCATCATCGCGCCCCGGGTCTGGTTTCTTTGAATGTGGGCGATGAAGTGCGGTTGGTCTGTGCGAAGGTTTGTGTCATGGTTCCTGTGCAGGTGACACGGTTACCCGATACACCGCATGGCTATTACCGCGGCATGGTGCTGGCCATGGAACACACCAGCATGCGCTATCGGCGTGGTGACGGCGTCATGTTCAGCGACGACCAAGCCGTGTTGCCTAGCGGAATACGGCGGGCACGCAAACCGTTGCCAGTATAGGTACACGAGACTCCGAGTAGGGCCAAATTTGCGGTTGTCCGCCCTTTCCTCCCCGCTCGGGCAAGGAGTGTTTCCACCCACTTGCCCGTGCGTAGCTTCATCACGAGCCGGAACCGCCCGTGCCGCTGCCTGTGCCAGAACCGGTGCCGGCCTGGCCGAACGCGATAGGACTTGCCATGAGGGCGGACGAACACAATACGGCCATAAGGGATTTCTTCATCATCATTACCTCCAAGAGGATTAAGTCGAACTCCTACACAGCAATGCCCATGCCCCGCCTATCACTTCAGGGGCATGCCGATTGCGGCCGATCTCGTGTTCCCTTTTTATGGAGATACACATGGAAGAACGCCTCTACACGCTGCTCAAAGACGTGCTTGGTGACAAGGACGAAGCCATGGTGCGGGTCGACGCCATCGTCGATATCGTTGGTGACGACTGGCTGGCTCCCGCCAATGCAGCAGCCTTGCGATTGAATGCACATGTTCACCGTCCGGACCACGCGTCACAGTTTGCTCTGCTCTCGCGTAAATAATTAAAAGTAATAAGCTACGAGCGAAAAGGTCGTTCTACTTCCGGGGTCGCGTCGTTACCATGCGTTACCTTTCGCCTTATTAGAACAACGGAATTCATGCGTACTGCAAACAAAGTGATCCGCTACGGCGCCCTGCTCGCAGCGCTCGCCGGGCCGGCTTTTTCACCGGTCTCGGCCGAACCTTCCACCTTTGACGTTACGGTATTCGCTGCCTCCTGTGCCAACTGCCACGGCACGGATGGTCGCTCGCCCGGCAGCATCCCCAGCATTGCCGGACGCCCGGAAAGCGTACTGCTCGCTCAACTGAAGGCCTTCAAGTCGGATACCCCGCCCGCAGGCACCACGGTCATGAACCGGCTGGCCAAGGGTCTGAGCGACGAGCACCTGGCGGCACTCGCCCAGCACTTCTCCCAGATCGATAAGTCTCAACCCAGCAAAGAGGTCAGCAAGCCATGAGTCAGTCCGTCAAGTTTTCTCGCCGTCAGTGGCTGTCGACGGTCGGTAAAGCAACGGCTGCCGGTGCGGCCGTGATGCTGGCGCCCGCCTATGCGCGTTCCGCCGGCAAGGTTGTGGTGATCGGTGGCGGCTTCGGAGGCGCAACCGCAGCGAAGTACATCAAACGGCGTAATCCGGCGGTGGACGTCACCTTGGTGGAACCCGCCAAGACTTACTACACCTGCCCGTTCACCAATCTGTACTTTGGCGGCCTTCGCACCTTTGAACAGCAAGGGCACGGCTTCGACGAGTTGCGCTCCATGGGCGTGAAGGTGGTGCACGACTTCGCAACCGGCGTTGATGGCAAGGCACGCAAGGTCACCTTGGCCGGGGGCGAAACCCTGGCCTACGACAAGCTGCTGCTGTCCCCGGGCATCGACTTCCGCTGGAATGCACTTGAGGGCTACGACGAAGCAGCCAGCCAGCTGGCACCGCACGCCTGGAAGGCGGGCGACCAGACGGTGCTACTGAAGAAGCAATTGGAAGCCATGCCCGATGGCGGCACCTTCCTAATGGTTGCCCCGGCCAACCCGTTCCGTTGCCCACCCGGACCCTACGAGCGGGTCAGCATGGTGGCGCACTACTTGAAGCACAACAAGCCGAAGTCCAAGATTCTGATTCTGGACGCCAAGGACGCCTTCTCCAAGCAGGGCCTGTTCCAAGCCGGTTGGAAGCGCCATTACGGCGAACTCATTGAATGGGTGCCGCTGTCCAAGGACGGCAAGGTGACGCGGGTCGACGCCAAGACACTGTCGGTGGAAACCGAGTTCGGCGAGATCCACAAGGCGGACGTGCTCAACGTCATCCCGCCGCAGAAAGCCGGTACGATCGCCGAAATTGCAGGCGTAACCAACGAAAGCGGCTGGGTGCCCGTGAAGCACCAGACGTTTGAGTCGGAACTGGTTCCAGACATCTACGTCGTTGGAGACGCCACGCTGGCGGCACCCATGCCGAAGTCCGGCTTCTCCGCCAACGCTCAGGCCAAGGTGGCGGCCGCTGCGATCGTGAACGCACTGGCAGGTCGGCCGCCGGCGGAACCGGCATTCGCCAATACCTGCTATAGCCTGATTGCGCCGGACTACGGCATTTCGGTGGCGCACACCTATCTGCTTAAAGATGGCAAAATCGCCGAAGCGTCCGGTGGGGTGAGCCCGGCTGATGCCGACGACGCCTTCCGCAAGCTGGAGGCCGAGTATGGCGAATCCTGGTATAAGGCTATCGCCCTGGACGCCTGGGGAACTCGAGCCTAACTATTAAGCATCAATGTCGCACATACAACTGGTGTTGTGGCTGGGATTGGCCATCGGCTTCGTCTTCGGAGCCTGTGGCCAAATCACCGGCTTTTGTCTGCAGCGCGGGCTGGTCCAGCGTTGGTCTGGCCAGGATGGCTACAAACTGCAGGGCTTCGCCATAGCACTGGCGGTTGCCCTGGCGGGCACCCAGCTGCTCGATTACACGGGACAGGTCGACCTGTCCCGTTCGCTTTATCTGATGCCCAGCTATTCGTGGCTGCTACTGCCGTTGGGCGGCCTGATGTTCGGCTACGGGATGGGGCTCGCCAACGGTTGCGGCGCACGAGCACTGGTGCTGTTAGGCCAGGGAAATCTGCGTTCGTTAGTCGTCGTGCTGTGCCTCGGTATCGCCGCCTACATGACGCTGACCGGCATCGTGGCGCCACTGCGAATCGCACTGGGCGGCGCAACCACGATCAGTCCGGCAGCGCTCACCTTTCCGAACGGGTGGGCACGCGCACTTGTTGTGCTCGCGTCCGTCGTCGCGCTGACCATCTACGCTTTAAGAAAACGCGGACCAGGTAGCCGTGGCACCGACCTTGTCGGTGGCGCCGTCGTAGGATTGCTGGTCATTGCAGGCTGGTTCGTCACCGGCTCCATTGGGGCGGACGACTTCGACCCGGTCCCCGTTGTTTCCCTCACTTTCGTCGCCCCAATCGGCGACACCGTGCAGTACGCCATGATCGCAACCGGTATGAGCCTGCGGTTCGGTATCGCCGTCGTAGCAGGTGTCGTTGCCGGTGCGTTCCTCTCCGCTTTACTGCGCCGAGAAAGCCGCCTGGAAGGATTCGAGTCGCCCCGACACATGCTGCGCTACGTGGCGGGTGGCACACTAATGGGCTGCGGCGGTGCACTCGCATTGGGGTGCTCCATTGGCCAAGGTCTGACAGGCTTGTCTACGCTGTCCTACAGTTCCGCGCTTTCCGCTTTGGCTATCCTGGCCGGCGCCCGACTTGCGTGGCTGGCCCAGTCGCGCGCAGCACGGCTCCAGGTATCATCTTGAATATGAAGTTCAGACACACCCCTACTCTTTCCTCGCAACGCCGCCGCGTTCTGCAAACCGCTGGCGCCGGCATGCTCACTCTGTTCACACCGGTTTGGGTGCAGGCCGCGACGTGGCGCAAAGTCGAGCCGGTGCTCAAGAGCGTGGGCGATGCATCCGTCTCCGAAAATGGCCTAGAGCTCATACTGCCTCTGGTTGCGGAAGACGGTTCCTCCGTCCCACTGACCGTGAAGGGTGCCGCGCAGATTAAGAAGCTTGAAATTTTTGCCCCGGGGAACCCCACACCGGAAGTCGCCGTGTTTGAATTCGGCCCGGAGATACCCACCCTGAATTTGGCAACGCGCATCCGCTTGAGCGATTCACAGACCGTAGTAGCGGTAGCCCATGGCGTCGACGGGAGCGTATACGTCGCCGAACGAGCTGTTCGGGTCACGACGAGCGGCTGCGTCGCTCCGGCACGCTCGGATCCCGCCAGCGAAATGCAGGGACGCATACGGCTGCCCAAATCGTTAAAGGCGGGCGAAGCGGCCGAGGTGGTAACGATGATCTCCCACCCCATGATTACAGGCCTGCAACCCGATGCTAGTGGCGAGAAGCCGGCCCCACGTATCATCGAACGCTTCGAGGCCTCCCTTGACGACCGCCCCGTTGTCCGAGCGACGTTCTTCCGCTCCTTGGCAGCGAATCCTTACCTGAAGTTCGATATCACTCCCCAGCAAGGCGGAGAAATGCGCTTCCAGTGGCTGGAAGACACTGGCCGCAAGACGGAGCTCACTCAAGCCGTAAATTTGGCGTAAGCCAAGCCAGTGCTCAAAAGCAAACAGGCCGGCGAATTTGCCGGCCTGTTCAGTTTGGTTGCGGGGGCAGGATTTGAACCTACGACCTTCGGGTTATGAGCCCGACGAGCTGCCAGACTGCTCCACCCCGCGTCTGATCTTTCAATTATTGAATAGTACCTGTATATCCAAACACTGTCAAGCCTGACAGGCCTCTCAAACTATCAGGCATCGGTCTTGCTTACGCGTATGCAAGCCGCGACAACCCGTCGCGCCCTTCATGGAGCCAACATGCCGGCTATCAAAACACTGGAAGATCTTTTCATACACGAACTGTCCGACATCTACAGCGCCGAAAAGCAGATGGCCAAGGCCCTGCCCAGACTCGCCCGCGCATCGGAGAATCCCGACCTCGCCGCGGCATTCACCACTCACCTCGAAGAGACCCAGGGTCAGATCGAACGTATCGACCAAGTGGTCGAGCTCTGCGAGATCAAGCTCAAGCGCATGAAATGTGCCGCCATGGAAGGCTTGGTGGAAGAAAGCAAAGAGGTCATTGACGCAATCGACAAAGGGCCGCTGCGCGATGCAGCCCTGATCGGCGGTGCGCAAAAGTCCGAGCATTACGAAATTGCCAGCTACGGTACTCTGTGCGAGTTAGGTCGTCAGCTGGGATACAACGATGCCGTCGAACTGCTTAAACAGACGCTCGCCGAAGAAAAAGCGACAGACGAAAAGCTATCGCTTCTGGCCGAAAGCGGCATGAATGCCAAGGCGGCGGAGTAAGGAAAACTTATCCCCAGCTTCTGTGAATAACCCTAGGGAAAACCCCAGGACATCCTGAAAACATCCTGTCACACCAAGGGCATGAGGTTCCGTGAGCAAAACGAGGCCTTTCAGGATCGAGACCACTTGTAGGGCGGCGACTCGTGTCGCCGACCCTAGGGATACTGCTTATCCCCACTTTCTGTGAATAACTGGTCTGACAACCGGAAAAGATGACAACAAAGTGACGGTATATCAATAGCTTGTGGTTCTTTGAGCAGCGATCGTCCAAGCGGCTTCGCTGCTCTTTTATTGTGCACCGCCCCGGTTAAACTACGACTCGCACATTCTTGCTAACCCATATCCGATCCGCGACACATGGCCCCTACAGACCGCTCGACTCTGGTCTGCCCTCCCGAAACTCTCATAGCAGCGCTGCCTGGACTGGTCTACTGTGCGGCGGTGAGCGAGCATCGGCAGATGACATATTTGAGTGCGGGATGCCAGGGGCTGACAGGCTTTAGCGCCTCCGAACTCCTGAACGGGCCGGAGTGTGGGTTCGATGTCCTCATTCACCCCGACGACGCCGCGGCTGTCTACAAAGAAATCACAAAAGCGGTAGCGGAGAACCGTGGCTATTCCGCCGAGTATCGAATTCGCCATCGCAGCGGAGAATTCCGTTGGGTATCGGAAGAAGGGGCGGCCATCCCCTCGCATGAACGATCTGGCCTGCAATTGGTCGCCGGATACATACAGGACGCCAGCGCCCGAAAGACGGCGGAGCTGTCGCTACGCGAAGCAGAGCGGCGATATCGTAGTGTGTTCGACAACACCATCGAAGGCCTCTTCCAATCCAGCCCCGACAGCCAGCTCACTGCGGCCAACCCCGCTCTGGCCAAGATGTTCGGCTACTCCAGTCCCGAAGAGCTCATGGGCGAGCTGACGGACCTCGACACCCAACTTTATGTGAACCCGCAGCGCCGGGCCGAATTGCGTCATTTGCTTCATACCTACGGCGAAGTCGTGGACTTCGAGTCACAGGCATATCGACGCGATCGCTCCGTCATCTGGATATCCGAGAACATTCGGGCAGTAAAGAGTCCCGACGGCAGTGTCCAGTGCTATGAAGGCACCGTCGAAGACATCACCAAACGAAAACTACAGGAGGCGATCGCCCGCTATCAGGCGACCCACGACACACTCACGGGCCTGCTGAATCGGGCCGCGCTCGCCCGCCGGCTGGATACCGCCCTTGCTCAACGCCATCCCGACCAGTACGTCGCCGTCATGTACGTGGATGTCGACCAGTTCAAGTACGTGAACGACAGCCTCGGCCATCAGGTGGGCGATCAGTTCCTACGTATCGTAGCCAGCCGCCTGTATGCCTGCCTGCGACCCTGCGACAGCGTGGCTCGCCAGAGCGGTGATGAGTTCATCGTGCTGCTGAACGAACTCACTACTCGAGAAGAAGCGGCCCGCATCGCCCAGAACATCCTGATCAGTGTCGCGCAGCCTTGGCACGTCAATGAGAGCGATATCCATGCGACCTGCAGTATCGGGATCAGCATCGCACCTTCTGACGCAACTGATGCGGACACCATGCTGCGGCATGCCGACGCCGCCATGTTCCGGGCCAAGGCCTTAGGCCGAAATAACTATCGCCATTTCACCGTCAACCTGAAGAACGATGCGGTGGACCGACTCGAATGGATCAAACGGCTGCGTAACGCCTTGTCGGCCGGAGAGTTCACGTTGCACTACCAGCCCAAGGTGGAAGTGCTTAGCGGCCGCGTGGTCGGCGTGGAGGCTCTGCTGCGCTGGCGTTCCGCTGACGGCGCTCTAGTGCCGCCAGGCGAATACATTCCTCTGGCGGAAGAAATCGGGCTCATCGTCCCGATAGGCGAATGGGTGTTGAACGAAGCCTGCACGGTGAACCGCGCCTGGCAGATCGCGGGCTACCGGCCTGTGCCGGTCTCTGTGAACATATCAGCGATTCAGCTCGAACGCTCTGATCTCGTGGACAAGGTTATGCACGCACTTCAGCAGACGGGACTGGCGCCGCAATACCTTGAGCTCGAGATCACTGAAAGCGCCCTCATGAGCGACGTCGATCAGTCAATCAAGACCCTGGAACAACTCCGCGCTTTGGGCGTGCGTACGTCCATCGACGACTTCGGGACCGGGTATTCGAGCCTTTCCTATCTGAAGCGTTTCGCCGTGGATACGCTCAAAATCGATCGCTCCTTCATTGGCAACATCACGACGGACCGCGACAACGCGGGAATCGTGCAAGCCATCATTTCGCTGGCGCACACTTTGGGCCTGACCGTCATCGCAGAAGGCGTGGAAACGGCGGATGAATACCGTTATCTCAGCGCTCGCGGTTGCGACCAGATCCAGGGCTATTACACGGGGCGACCGGTGCCCGCGCCGGAAATCACAGAACAGCTCGGGCGCGTACGTTGAACCCATGAAACAACTTCTCCTCTCTCCCTACGCCCTGCGGCACATGCACGTTATTCTGGCCGCCCTGCTATGGGCAGCCACCCTGCCCGCTCTCGCGGAGACAGAATTGCGCTGCGTCGTGCGTTCCGTGCACGACGGCGACAGTATGCGAGTGCAATGTCCGGGAGAGCGACGCACGATCGCCGTGCGCATGCATCAGATCGACGCGCCGGAGCTTGAGCAGCCCTATGGGAAAGACGCGCGCAATCACCTCCGTCGCCTCTGCCGGGTCGGCTCCACCGCCACCATATATACCCAGGGGCGGGACCAGTACGGACGCTTGCTGGGCGATGTATATTGCGCCGGTAAGAGCGTGAACGAAGAAATGGTGAGCTCCGGTTCTGCGTGGATCTACGATCGCTACGTCGAGAATCGGAGTCTTTACCGGCTGCAAGATCGCGCGCGGGCGAACCGCCGCGGCTTGTGGGCGGCACAGAATCCACGCGCCCCCTGGCGCTGGCGCTATGAGCAACGCCAATAGCAGAGAATGTGAGAGCCCGCTCTTACACCGCTGGCGCTACGAGCAACGCCCATAGCTGAGAATCCCGCTCTTACACGCTTGGGCGCTATAAAGCTTGTTTGGCGCGGTCCGCAAGCCAGTTGCGGGGCGAGCTCGGCGGGCCCTTACGATTCTTCCGGTGTACCGCCGTTGCGAACAGGGTCAGGTGGCGTATAAGCCAAGCCGGCTTCGTCTTCGGACACTTCACTGTCAATATCGACGTCCTCGCCGGAAGCAATGTTGGGACGCTCCTCTACCGATGGTCGCTCACCGGTCGCCTGTCTATCCGTATCCAGATCCTGCATTTCCTCCGGGAGATCGTTAATTGAATCGGAAGTGTCGCTCGGGCCGATGCCCGGGTCCGCGCGGGAAGCGCCCTCAATATCCACCGCACTGTACTGGCCGGGCTTGTTCGCTTTCATCGTATGTCTCCAGATGCGTTCGTTCGTACCCCACGCTAGCAACCGGCGTTCCATGGGGAATGCCACCGTGCTAGCATCTGCGATTCGTACTTTCCCGCCGCGATCCCTAGCCCGGACCACCGATGAGCACACCGTCCGCCAGACGTCCCTCCTTGCGTCTTCCATTTTCCATGTCGCACGTCTCGGCAGGGTTCGTCGCGGTGCTGGTGGGTTACACCAGCTCGGTGGCCATCATATTCCAGGCCGCCATGGCCGCGGGGGCCACCCCAGCCGAACTGGCGTCGTGGATGTGGGCGTTGGGTATCGGCATGGGCGTGAGCTGCATCGGCTTGTCGCTGTACTTTCGTAGTCCCGTTCTGACTGCCTGGTCCACGCCCGGGGCGGCCTTGCTGGTCAGCGGGCTGGACGGCTTGAGCATGAATCAGGCGATCGGCGTATTTCTGAGTGCATCCGCCCTGATCACGATCGCCGGTGCCAGTGGAGGCTTCCAGCGCCTGATGGCTTATGTCCCCAGGCACCTGGCGGCCGCAATGTTGGCTGGGATTCTGGTGAAGTTCGGCATGGACGCCTTCGGATCGATGCGCACGCAGCCCTTCCTGATCGGCGTGATGCTGTGCACTTGGTTGGTCGCTCGGCTGATTCTGCCGCGCTACACGATTCCGCTGGCCCTGGTGGCTGGTATCGTATGCGCCGCCTTCATGAACCTATTGCGTTTCGACGTGCTGGATTGGACGCCCGCTGTGCCCATGCTGATGACGCCGGAATTTTCCTGGCAGGCCTTCATCGGCGTGGCCATTCCATTATTTATCGTCAGCATGACCTCGCAGAACGTGCCGGGCATTGCAACGTTGCGCGCCAATGGGTACACCACGCCGGCGGGCCCACTGATCACCTGGACGGGCGCAACAGGTTTGGTGCTGGGGCCGTTCGGTGGCTTTTCCTTCAATTTGGCTGCCATTACCGCTGCCATCTGCATGAGCCGGGATGCCGATCCGGACCCCGACAAACGCTATATGTCCGCTGTTTGGGCTGGCGGCTTCTACCTGTTGACCGGTGTATTCGGCGCTACGGTGGTAAGCCTTTTTGCTGCCTTTCCCGTCGAATTAGTAGCCGCCATCGCGGGCATCGCCCTGCTGGGCACCATCGCCAACAGTCTGGCAGGCGCATTGGCGGTAGAAGGCGAACGGGATGCGGCGATCGTCACGTTCCTGTGCACCGCCTCGGGCCTGAGCCTGCTGGGTATCGGCAGTGCCTTCTGGGGGCTGGTCGTGGGCATGCTGGTGCATCACGTGAAGCCCCGTCCCTGAACTCGATGCTGCCCGCGCCCGCGGGTGCGATAAGCGCCCTTAACTGATTCAAGCGGAAGGCGTTGGCGCGGCTTCTCCTGCAAACGGACGAATCTGAATCCCGGCCTCCTGGAAGGCAGCACGTATTGCTTTCGCAAAGACCACCGCTCCGGGCTGATCGCCATGGATGCATAGCGTGTCGGCCCTCACCTCGACGTCGGTGCCGTCTACCGCTGTGACACGGCCTTCCTGCACCATGCGCAGGACTTGGCGGATGGAGACCTGAGGATCCTCGATCATGGCGTCTGGGCGACTGCGTGGAGTCAGGCTCCCGTCGGGTTGGTACGTACGATCCGCAAACACCTCATGTGCAACGCGCAAGCCGACTTCCGATGCGATGCGAGCCATATCGCTGGAAGCCAGGGCATAAAAGACTAGCGACGAATCCACGTCGCGCACCGCCTGAGCCAACGCCCGGGCCAACGAGGCATCGCGTACGGCCATGTTATAGAGGGCGCCATGCGCCTTCACATGATGCAGGCGCCCACCTTGACTGGCCGCCGTAGCAGCGAGCGCACCAACCTGCACCACGACCATGTCATAGGCCTGCTGCGGCGTAATGTCCATATTGCGGCGGCCGAACCCCACGAGATCCGGCAAGCCCGGATGCGCCCCGATCGCCACGCCGTTGCCCAGCGCGCCCGCTACCGTTTTCCTCATGGTGGCGGGGTCGCCCGCGTGAAAGCCGCAAGCGATATTGGCTGAGCTGACCAGCGGCAAAATTTCCGCATCGTGTCCCATGCTCCATGCGCCGTAGCTTTCTCCCATGTCGCAATTCAAATCGATGGACAACGTGGTCATGTGATGCTCCCCTTTAGTAGTTATACGCTAATCCCAGTGTAGCGAACTTCGCCAGCAAAAAGGCCCCCCGGAAACTCCGGAGGGCCTTCGCTTTCGAACAACTGACTGGAGGGCTTATTGGCCTTCCAGGAAGCTCTTGAGCTTGTCGGCGCGGCTGGGATGACGCAGCTTGCGCAGCGCCTTAGCTTCGATCTGACGGATGCGTTCGCGCGTCACGTCGAACTGTTTACCGACCTCTTCCAGCGTTTGGTCGGTGCTCATTTCGATGCCGAAACGCATACGCAGGACCTTGGCCTCGCGCGGCGTGAGGGAGTCGAGCACTTCCTTGACCACGTCGCGCATGGAGCCATGCAGCGCCGATTCCGCCGGCGATAGCGTACCGGTATCCTCGATGAAGTCGCCGAGGTGGGAGTCGTCGTCGTCGCCAATCGGCGTCTCCATGGAGATTGGCTCCTTGGCGATCTTGAGGATCTTGCGAACCTTGTCCTCCGGCATATCCATCTTCTGCGCCAGCGTGGCGGGATCCGGCTCCGCACCGGTCTCCTGCAGAATCTGACGATTGATCCGGTTCATCTTGTTGATCGTCTCGATCATGTGGACCGGAATCCGGATGGTACGAGCCTGGTCGGCAATGGAGCGCGTAATGGCCTGACGAATCCACCACGTAGCGTACGTGGAGAACTTGTAACCACGACGGTACTCGAACTTGTCCACCGCCTTCATGAGGCCGATGTTGCCTTCCTGGATGAGGTCGAGGAACTGCAAGCCGCGGTTCGTGTACTTCTTCGCGATGGACACCACGAGCCGCAGGTTCGCCTCGACGAGCTCCGCCTTGGCGCGCTCCGACTGGCGCTCACCCTGGTGCAGCTCCTTGTACGTCGCGCGGAGGTTCTCGATGGGCTGGCCCATCTCCTCCTCCACCTTCTTGATCTGCCGCCGCGCCTCGGTGATGCCGTCGAGCGACTCGTTCAGCATCCGCCGGTGGGTGTCGACGAACGTCTCGAGCTGACTCCTCTCGTCAGCGGTGAACACCTCGCCGACGTCCCTGGTGAACACGTCCATCGGTCGAGTATCGGGCACGCGTCCCCGCCCCGACGACCGCGACCTGCGGAGACTCCGCCGATGATCGTTCGGGTGGCCCGCTGTTGACTCTCCGGTGCGAAGCGGCGACAGGGCGCGATTTATCATCGCTACCGAACGAGAGGAGCTTGCCTCGAACGGTCAATCTGTCGAGATCGCCTGCGACGAGTCCGGCTACGAGGGGGAGAAGCTCGTCGGGGCGACCACGGACGTGTTCGCACACGCCGGAGTGCGAATCGACGAGACGGCGGCGCGCGTCTGCATCGACGAGCTGCGGCGCAGGATCACCTCGCCGGCGACCGAGTACAAGGCCAACCATGTACTCAGGGAGAAGCACCGACCGGCGCTGCTCTGGTTGCTCGGCGACACCGGCCCGCTCTACGGGAACGCGCACGTCCACCTGGTGGACAAGACGTTCCTCCTCGTCGACCGGCTCGTCCACCTGCTCCTCGACGACGCCACCATCCTCGTCTCGGCCCAGCTGTACCGCGACGCGGGACGGGTGTTCGGCGCGGACCGCTGGCAGGCGTTCCTGCGCGCCACGAACACCGTGCTGCGGGCCAGGGACCGGCTCGAGTCCGGCACACCCGTCGAGGCGTTCTTCCGCGTGCTCGACGCGCTCGCCGAGGTCCGGCCGTCGAACGGGCACCACGACGTCCTGCACCTGCTCGGGCAGGCCAAGCTCCGCGTCGTCGAGTACCGGGAGCGGCTGCTCGAGGCACCGCCCTCGGTGCCCGCGCTCGACCCGCTGATCCCCGCCGTCGTCCGCGCCGCCGACTACTGGAGCCAGGACGCGACGCCTGTGAGCATCGTCCACGACCGGCAGAACGCGCTGTCGGACGACCGGATCGCCCAGGTACGCGAGCTCGCCGGCGACCGACTCCACCGACTGGAGCTCGTCGAGTCCGAGCACGACCCGCGGGTCCAGGTCGCCGACTTCCTCGCCGGTGTCGCACGCAAGATCGCCTCGGAGGAGCTGAACGGGCGCGGCGACCCCGAGCTCACCTCCCTGGTCCGGTCCTACGTCGACGCCCGCTCCGTCTGGGGCGACGGCAGGAGCTGGGCGAAGCTGGCGCCTACGCCACGACCGGATCCGGCCCCTCGTCCCTGACGTCCTCGGGACCGTACCTGCGGTACCCGGTGACGCGCTCGCGTTCTCCGACGAGGTCCTCGGCTACCGGTTGGACGGAGCGTCGATCGGCGACGTCCTCGAGATGA
>DATGNX010000063.1:0-8027 GCA_035306485.1 Burkholderiaceae bacterium | reverse complement strand
ACCGATGTCCGCTTGGCTGGCGCGCAAGAAACCGGACGATGCCGCGCCTTACCGCTACGTGACGCTCAGCCTCGAACCCAGCGACAGGCTGGCACTGCATATGCGGATCGCGGAAAGGTACCGCAACATGCTGCATCAAGGACTGTTGGAGGAAGTTGCCGCCCTGCACGCTCGCGGCGACCTGCACACCGGCCTGCCATCGGTGCGCTGCGTCGGATACCGTCAGCTATGGGACCATCTCGATGGCCACATAACCGTGGAAGAGGCGGTGGAACGCGCGATCGCCGCCACTCGTCAGCTCGCCAAGCGGCAGCTCACTTGGCTGCGCTCGGAGCCCGAGCGCAGCGTGATCGATTGCTTGTCTCCCGATGCCACCGCGCGTGTCGTGGACCTGGCGGGCCGCTACTGGAACGCGCGGTAGTTGGAGACCGGGTCGATTTAAGCGACCACCACCTGCGGGGCGTCGCCCTGGCGTTCCGTAATCTCGCCCAGATGGTAGACCGTCTCGCCCTGGCTGCGCAGCGTGTCGGCCACGGCCTGTGCTTGCGCGGCGGGCACCACAACTACCATGCCGATGCCGCAGTTGAATACGCGCTGCATTTCCTCGTCTGCGACGTTCCCATTTTCTTGCAACCACTGGAAGAGCGGCGGCAAAGTCCAGGCGTCACGGTGCAAGCGCGCTGCCATATTCGACTGAAGCACGCGTGGGATATTGTCGAGCAGACCGCCACCCGTAATGTGTGCCAGCCCCTTGATTGCGCTGCCGTGATCGGCAAGCGCCTTCAACACGGACTTCACGTAGATGCGCGTGGGCGCCATCACGACGTCTTCAAGAGGACGGCCGTCCAGTTCTTGCCCCGGCCGCGCGTTCGCGTGCTTGAGAATCTTGCGCAGCAGGGAGAAACCATTGGAATGGGCACCGCTGGACGCCAGGCCGAGTACGGCATCACCAGGCTCTATGCTTTTGCCGTCGATGATGGCTGACTTTTCCACCGCGCCCACCGCGAATCCGGCCAGGTCGTATTCGCCGTCGGGATACATGCCGGGCATTTCGGCAGTCTCGCCGCCGATCAGTGCACAACCCGCCTGCTCGCACCCGGTGGCAATGCCCTGCACCACGCTGGCGGCGGTGTCCACCGACAACTTGCCGCAGGCGAAGTAGTCGAGGAAGAACAAGGGTTCGGCGCCCTGTACCAGAATGTCATTCACACTCATGGCGACCAGGTCGATCCCCACGGTGTCGTGACGATTCCATTCGAAGGCCAGGCGCAGCTTGGTACCTACGCCGTCGGTGCCGGACACCAGCACGGGCTCCTTCAGGTGACGGGGCACCTCGAAAAGCGCGCCGAAACCGCCGATACCAGCCATGACCCCCGCCCGCATGGTGCGCGCCGCCAGTGGCTTGATGCGGTCCACCAGCGCCTCGCCGGCGTCGATGTCGACGCCCGCGTCGCGATAGGTCAGGGATGCAGAATGTTTGTCAGTCATGAGAAAAGCCGTGGGATGTGCAAGAATTGCGGGTTGAACTGTTCATCTGGCCGGATTTTACGATGAACCGCGCTGCAGCACTCACATGGCACAACAACTGATACTCGAAATCCTCCCTGCACCGCCGCCCTCCCTCGATAATTTCGTGGTGGGGCGCAATGCTGCCGCGCTCGATGCGTTGCGCCGCTGTGAGCCGGGCCGTGCCATTTATCTGTGGGGACCGCACGGCGTGGGACGCAGCCATCTGCTGCAAGGCCTGTGTCTGCGCGACCAAGGCCTCTACCACGGACCTGAATCGTCCGCTGCCGCCCTGCACGACATCGCGACCGGCGAGGCGGTCGGCACGCGGCTCATTGCCGTGGACGACGTGCAATCGCTCGGTAGCGATGGCCAGGCGGCGCTTTTCGCGCTATACAACCGTTGGCGGGAAAGCGCCTCCACGCAAAGCGCCTTCGCACTCGTCCTGGCGGGCGACAGCGCGCCACTGAACATGCAGGTGCGCGAAGACTTGCGTACCCGCCTGGGCTGGGATCTCGTCTACCGCCTGGAGCAACTATCCGACGATGAGCGCGCCCAGGCCTTGCACGCCCGGGCCGCCGAACGCGGACTCGAGCTGTCTCCTGAAGTCGTCACTTGGCTGCTCACGCATCACGAACGCGACATGAGCCGGCTGACGGCGCTGGTGGATGCTCTGGACCGTTATTCGCTGGCGCGGCACCGCGCCATTACCCTGCCATTGCTGAAGGATCTGCTAGCCAGCCATCAGCCCTGATAAGAAGACTCATGACCACGTATTCCCGTCTTGCCCTGTTCGACCTGGATCACACCTTGCTGCCCCTGGACAGCGACCACCAATGGGCTGACTTTCTTGCTCGGACCGGGCGCGCGGGCGATCCTGCCGAAGCGCAGCGCCGCAACGACGAACTGATGGAACGCTACAACGCCGGCTCGCTGACTGCCGAAGAGTCGGCGGATTTCATGCTGGGCCTGCTCACACTCGCCAGCATGCCCGAGCTTGCCGAATGGCATGAGATCTACATGGCGGAAGTCGTCCGTCCGGCAATCCGGGAGAACGCGCTGGAACTGGTGCAGTCGCACGTTCGGCGCGGCGACCTTTGCGCCATCGTCACGGCGACCAACGATTTCGTGACCGCCCCGATCGCCCGTGCCTTCGGCGTGCCGCACCTCATCGCCACCGTGGCGGAACATCGCCAGGGCCGCTATACCGGCCGCATGCAGGGGGTACCCAGCTTCCAGGCAGGCAAGATCGTGCGAGTGGATGAATGGCTGGCCGGCATGGGGCTGTCGCGTGATGCCTTCGAAGAAACCTGGTTCTACAGCGACTCCATCAACGATCTTCCCTTGCTGGAAGTGGTCACGCACCCCGTCGCTACGAACCCGAGCGATCGGCTGCGCACAATTGCGGAAGAACGTGGCTGGAAGGTGATCGACCTGTTCAAGGAAATGCAGGACGCAAAGTCCTAAAATACGCAAATGTTGCCAGAAACAATAAAGAACTTTGTCGCTCGCCTGTTCACGGCCACGCGCCGCGGGCCGGAACGCTTGCCCGTCGAAAAACACGGCATCGACCGTCGCAACGTCTCGCGCCATGCAATCAAGGTATGTGAAGTCCTTCGCCAGCACGGCTATGAAGCCTACATCGTGGGCGGCGCCGTACGCGACCTGATCGTGGGTTTGCAGCCCAAGGACTTCGACGTCGCCACCAATGCCACGCCAGAGCAGGTCAAACCGCTGTTCCGTCGCGCACGCATCATTGGCCGCCGTTTCCGCCTGGTGCATGTGGTGTTCGGACCGGAGATCATCGAGACCTCCACATTCCGTGCGCCGTCCAACGGTGGCGACGAACATACTGACGAACACGGTCGCATCCTGCGCGATAACGAATTCGGCACGCACGAGGAAGACGCCGCCCGCCGCGACTTCACGCTCAATGCGCTGTACTACGATCCGCTCACCGAAGAGGTGATCGACTTCCACCGCGGCGTACACGATCTGCAGAAGCGAGTGGTCCGCATGATCGGCAACCCCGAGAAGCGGTATCGCGAAGACCCGGTGCGGATGCTGCGCGCTGTGCGCTTCTCCGCGAAACTCTCGGCGACCATCGAACCCGCAACGCTGGAACCCATACGCCGCCTGGCGCCGCTGATTGAGCACGTACCCGCATCACGCCTGTTCGACGAAACGCTCAAGCTGCTTACTTGCGGCCACGCCATGGATTGCCTGCGTAAGTTGCGCGAAGTCGGCTTGCATCAAGATTTGATGCCGCTGCTGGACGTCGTGTTCAACGTGCCCGAAGGCGAGGAATTCGTCGACCTGGCGCTTGCGCGCACGGATGCACGCGTGCGCAGCGGCAAACCGGTCAGCCCGAGCTTTCTATTTGCCGCCCTGCTATGGAAGTTGGTGAATCAGCGCTGGCAGGCGCTGGTCCAGGCCGGAGGACATCCGACCCAGACTCTACTGGAGGCGGCGGACTCCGTTCTGGATGAGCAGTCCCGCAAGATGGCGATACAACGTAGATTCATCGCCGACATCCGCGAGATCTGGTTTATGCAGGCGCGTTTCGAGCGCGTCAACCCGAAGGCCATTTGGCGCATGCTCGAACAGCCACGCTTTCGCGCCGCGGTGGACTTCCTGCAATTGCGTGCGGAAGCCCGCGAAGTCGACAGCGTCATGGCGCAATGGTGGATGGACCTTGCCAATGCCGACCCCGATGAACGCGTGCCTATGATTGAAGCCTACCAGGCCTCTCAGCGCGACCGCGCACCGGCTGTGCGCAAGCGCCGCCGTCGGCCGCGCCGCAAGCCCGCTGGCAACGCCGGCCCGGCAGGCGGTACCGCGGTGGCATGAAGCCTGTCACGACTACCCCACCGGCCGACTCATCGGCTACTGCGCGGCCAGTCGGCCTGGCGGCGACCGCCTACATCGGCCTGGGCGCCAATCTAGGCAATGCTCGGGAAACCGTCATGCGCGCCGCCAGTGAAATTGCTGAGCTGCCCGGCGTGCGCAATACCCGACTCTCGCCGCTATACCGCAGCGCCCCGGTCGATGCCGGCGGCCCCGACTACGTGAACGGCGTCCTGCAGGTGGAAGCAACGCTTGCTGCGGATGCCCTGCTGCGGGCCATGCAGGATATCGAGATTCGTCATGGCAGGCAGCGACCCTATCGGAACGCCCCACGCAGTCTGGACCTGGATCTACTGCTATACGGTTCGGAAAAGCGCGAGAGCGACTTCCTGACCCTGCCTCACCCGCGCATGCACGAACGCGCCTTCGTACTGATGCCCCTGCGCGATCTCACTCCGGAGCTGGTGTTGGCGCAAGGTAGTCTGGACGACTTGATCACCGCCTGCCACGACCAACGCCTGGAACGTCTGGACCAGGGGTGACGTCAGCGCACCCGTGCGCGGTTCACAACTGACGCTCTTCGGTCAGCCGCCGCTTTCTGCCAACACTCGGCGAGCACGCTCGATCACGGGTGCATCGACCATCTTGCCGTCCAGCTGGAATGCCGCCGAGCCGGTACGCTCGAATTCCTCGACAACCCGACGTGCCCAATCTCGTTCCGAGTCGGACGGTGCGTATGCCGCATTGACAACCTGCACCTGCACCGGATGGATGCACAACACACCGGCGAAGCCCAGATCCCGCATCTGAACTGCGATCGACGATAGGGACTCAGTATCGCGGAAATCGGGATGCACGCCGTCCAGCGGCGGCTGTATGCCCGCGGCAGCGCTGCTAAGCAGCATGCGGCAGCGAACGTGATCCAGCAAGCGTGCGGCGGCGGGCGTGTCGGGCCGCGTGCCGGTATCGAGCATCAGGTCGAGGTAACCGAAGGCCAGGCGTTCAACGCCACGCTCGGCCGCTAAGGCGTCCAGCGCCGCCACGCCTTTGGCGCTTTCCACGATGGGAATGACGCGCTTTCCCGTCAGTTCGACCGCCTGCTTCACCTGCTGGCTGGATTCCGCCTTGGGGAGCACCACGCCGACAATGTTGTCGTGCGCGCGGCACAGAGCCATATCGGCCTCGAACCAGGAAGTGCCAGCCGCGTTGCCTCTTACCCAGAAGCGGGTTTCTGGGTTCGCGCGGGCAAACTGCGCAATATGTTCGCGGGCCTTGGGCTTGGCTGCTTCCTCGACCGCATCTTCCAGGTCGATGAAGACGGCATCCGCCCCGGCCGCAAGGGCCTTGGCATAGCGTTCCGGGCGGTTGCCCGGCACAAACAGCGCAGTGCGCAAGGAAGTGAACATGCAGGTCTCCTTGTAGCTTGAACCTAAGCCCGTACCAACGTCAGGCTCCGGACTCTTCAATTGCCCGGCGACGTAATTCGTGCCGGATCACCTTGCCGGTCGTCGTCATGGGCAGTTCGTCGATGAACGCCACTTCCCTCGGATACTCGTGGGCCGCCAAGCGACTGCGTACCCATTCCTTCAGTTCGGCTTCCAGCGCGGCTGAAGCCGACGTGCCCGGCTTGAGCACGACATAGGCCTTGACGATCTCGGTACGCAGCGCGTCGGGCTTACCTATGACCGCCGCCATCTGAACCGCGGGATGACGCAACAGGCAGTCTTCGATCTCGCCCGGCCCAATCCGATAGCCCGAGGATGTAATCACGTCGTCGTTACGGCCGACGAAGCACAAACGGCCATCCGGCCGCTTGTAGCCAATATCGCCGGTGAGCAGCCAGCCGTTCACGAACTTCGCCTGTGTGGCTTCGGGCTTGTTCCAGTACCGAAGAAACATGACGGGGTCGGGACTGCGCACAGCGATATTCCCATGCTCGCCGTCGTTCAGCCGCCGCCCAGAATCGTCGACGATGGCGACGTCATGGCCGGGAACCGGCCAACCCATCGCACCGGCAACGGGCGGCTCGAGCGCGCCGCAGCTGGACACCACCATATTGCATTCGGTTTGACCGTAGAACTCGTTGATTGTGACGCCGAGGCTCGCGCGCCCCCATTCGAGCAGCTCACTGCCGAGCGACTCGCCGCCGCTGGCGACGCTGCGCAGACACAGCCTCCAACGCTTCTCGGGCTGCGGGACATTGCGCATCATCTTGAGCGCTGTCGGGGGAATGAAGGCATTGCGTACTTCGAAATCCTGCAGCAGCTGGAAAGCGGCTTCGGGATCGAACTTCTCGAAACGCCGTGCCACGACAGTGATGCCGTGATGCAGCGCCGGCATGAGCACGTCCAGCAAGCCGCCTATCCACGCCCAATCTGCGGGCGTCCAAATTCGGTCGCCCGGCTGCGGAAAAAGATCGTGGCTCATTTCCACGCCCGGCAGGTGACCCAGCAGGCTGCGATGCGCATGCAGGGCGCCCTTGGGCTGTCCCGTGGTGCCGGAGGTATAGATAATGAGGGCGGGGTCGTCCGCCGACGTCTCCACCGGTTCAAAGGCATCCGAACAGTCGGCCATGCGGGCGGCCATGTCCAGGCCATCGTTGCAGGGTCCGTCTATACACAGGACGTGGCGAAGCGCCGGAAGATCGCCGCGCAATGCCGCGAGTCGAGTAGCGCCGTGCATGTCCGTGATCACGCAACTGGCGCCCGAATCGTGAAGACGATAAGCCAGCGCCTCGGCGCCAAATAGCGTGAAGAGCGGCAGGGAAATAGCGCCCAGCTTATGGACGGCAATGTGTCCATAGGCCGTCTCCGGGCACTGCGGCAACAGGATCGCCACGCGATCGCCTTGCCGGACACCGCATTCACGCAGCAAGTTGGCAAGCCGATTGGAGCACTCGCGCAGCCGCGCGTAACTGTATTCGCGAGTTTCGCCGTCTGCGCCGACGTGTATCAGCGCCAGGCGGCCGGGCTCCTGCTGCGCCCATTTGTCGCAGACATCCACGCCCATGTTGTAGCGTTCTGGTACCCGCCACGAAAACTGGCGGTACAGCTCGTTATAGGTTGCGGCGTGGACGAGCATGCTGCGACTCCTGGGTCGCCCGAGGCCGGCGTCATTTTGAGAAGGACGCCGGCAACCAGGCTCAGTTGACGGGAACCAGCGGGATCATCTCGGCAATCTTGGCCTTCCATTCCGCCGGGCCAGTCTGATGGACCGATTCGCCGCTGGCATCGACTGCCACGGTGACCGGCATGTCCTTGACCTCGAACTCATAGATGGCTTCCATGCCCAGGTCTTCAAATGCCACGACGCGGGCATTGCGGATCGCCTTCGATACCAGGTAGGCCGAACCGCCCACCGCCATGAGGTAAGCGGACTTGTGCTCCCGGATGGCTTCGATGGCGACCGGCCCACGCTCGGCCTTGCCCACCATGGCAATGAGGCCCGTCTTTTCGAGCATCATCCCGGTGAATTTGTCCATGCGGGTGGCGGTGGTGGGGCCTGCCGGGCCGACCACCTCGTCGCGCACCGGATCGACCGGGCCAACGTAGTAAATAATGCGGTTCGTGAAATCCACGGGCAGCGGCTCGCCGCGCTCCAGCATTTCCTGAATGCGCTTGTGCGCAGCGTCGCGGCCAGTGAGCATCTTGCCCGACAGCAACAGCGTCTGGCCA
>DATGNX010000062.1:0-21340 GCA_035306485.1 Burkholderiaceae bacterium | reverse complement strand
CACGGCCTGGTGGATGGTGTCCTCGCTATTGCCGGATTGGGTCGTGATGCTGGGATGGGTCGTCTTGGCCGTATGCAGCGCCGTGATGCTTGGAGCCTTCGACGCCCTGCCGTCCGGCGCAGGGCCGGGGCGGCAGCTGCTAAAGGCGCTGGGGTTGGTTCTGGCTGCCTGGGCAGTGTTCATGCTTGCAGGCATGGCGGGCGGCGGTCGTGATCCTTTCCGGCCCTTGGCGCCTTACACCGCAGCGGTGGGCGGGGGGCAGGGTGAAGCCCCCATGTCGAGCGCCGACGTAACCGCCGCCGTCAAACAGCGGTTTGTTCAAGTGGGGTCGAGCGCGGAGCTGGATGCCTTGCTCGCACAGGTGGAACAACCAGTGATGCTGGACTTCTATGCCGACTGGTGCGTGTCGTGCATCGAAATGGAGCGCTTCACATTTTCGGATCGCGATGTAGCCCGCAAGCTCGATCAATTCGTGCTGGTGCAGGCCGACGTCACGCGAAACACTGCGGAACACCGAGAGCTGTTGAAGCGCTTCCGGTTGTTTGGCCCGCCGGGCATCATTTTCTTTGATGCGCAGGGGCAGGAATTGAAGACGCGCGTGGTGGGCTTTCAGAATGCAGAACGCTTCGGCAAATCGCTCGATGAAGTGATCGCCGCGTCGGCAGCGTCTGGCCGCACCGCCGTCTCAGTGGCGCCAGCCGCAGCCCCCGCGGCGGCGCTAAGCGGCGCCACCGGGGCGGTGCCTGGAACCTCAGCGCTGCTGTCGCAGCAGCTCCGCGGCTTCGATGGCGAAGTAGGTCAGAATCCCGTCCCCGCCGGCGCGCTTGAACGCCAGCAGTGATTCCAGCACCACCTTATCGTGGTCCAACCAGCCATTGGCCGCAGCGGCCTTCAGCATGGCGTATTCGCCGCTGACCTGATAGGCGAAGGTAGGCATGCCAAAGGCCTGCTTCACGTCGCGCAAAACATCCAGGTACGGCATGCCCGGTTTGACCATGACCATGTCCGCGCCTTCACGGATATCCGCAGCCACTTCGCGCAGGGCTTCGGCGCGGTTGGCCGGGTCCATCTGGTAAGTGGCCTTGTTGGATTTGCCGAGGTTCGCGGCTGAGCCCACGGCGTCGCGGAAGGGGCCATAGAACGCGCTGGCGTACTTGGCCGAATAGGCCATGATGCGGGTATGGATGTGTCCGTTCGCTTCCAGCGCCTGGCGCAGTGCACCCACCCGGCCGTCCATCATGTCGCTGGGGGCGACGATGTCCACGCCGGCTTCAGCCTGTACCAATGCCTGGCGCACCAACACCTCGACGGTCGGTTCGTTCTGCACATACCCGCTGTCGTCGATGATGCCGTCCTGGCCATGGCTGGTGTACGGATCCAGGGCCACGTCGGTCAGCACGCCCAATTCAGGAAAGCGCGACTTCAGTTCGCGGACTGCGCGCGGGACAAGACCGTCTGGATTGGCGGCTTCGATGCCGTCGAGCGTCTTAAGCGAACCCTCGATCGCGGGAAACAACGCCATTACCGGTATGCCCAGTTCCACGCAACGTTCGGCTACGGGAAGCAGCGTATCGATGGAGTAGCGGTCTACGCCGGGCATCGACGGCACGGCCTGCTTCAGGCCCTTGCCTTCGGCGATGAAGACCGGATAGATGAAGTCATCGACGGAAAGGGAATGCTCACGCACCAGTCGGCGGGTGAAGTCATCGCGACGATTGCGCCGTGGCCGGGCGGCGGGAAAATCGGCCTGCGGTAGAAAAGCAGTCATCTTTGCTCCATGTGACACCGGCACCTGGCCGGTGAGCGGTCAGGGTACGACCGTGGGGGAAATCCAGTTCACGATATGTTCGGTGGCTTCTTCAAGGCCGATGCGTGCCGTCGAGGAAAAGGCAATGGCGTGCAGTGAGCCCAGGTCGGAGAGTTCCTTCTTGACGGCGGCAATGGCGCGTACGCGCTGCCCATAAGGCAGCTTGTCGGCCTTGGTGAGCAGCGCCAGCACGGGGATGCCGCGTGGGGCCAGCCAGTCGGCCAGGCGGCGATCCAGCGGCGTGACGCCCCGGCGAATGTCCACAAGCAACACGACGCCGGCAAGCGATGGCCGAACGCGCAGGTAGCTGCCGAGGACGTCGGCCCACTCTTCGCGAGCGGCCTTGCCGATAGAAGCGTAACCGTAGCCTGGAAGGTCTACCAGGTAGCCAAGTACACCCTCGGGATCCAGCGGATCCGGAATGCCGAACATGTTGATGAGCCGGGTGCGGCCCGGCGTTTTGCTCGAAAAGGCCAGCCTGCGCTGGTTTGTGAGCACATTGATGGCGGAGGACTTACCCGAATTCGAGCGTCCGACGAAGCAGACTTCCGGCCCGGTAGGAGGTGGAAGCTGATCGAGACGCGCGGCCGAAGTCGTAAAGCGGGCGCGGTGCAGAATGGACACGGGTGTACCTGTGACAGTGAATTTCAAACCCTATTGTATAATCGCAGGTTTGAAAACTCCTGAGTCGGGCTACCTATCTATGGTTCGGGCTGTCCGGTCATGAGTCCAAGCAATCGCGGCGCCGCCGGTGCCGGGTCGAATTCGCGATCGTCGAGGTCTTCATGAAGCGTATGCTTTCCAGAATGGTTATTGCCAGCGGTGTGCTGCTCGGCACCTGTGTTGTCTCCGTTAGCCACGCCGCCGAGGCCGTTGCCAAGCCCGATGCGGCGAAAGGCGAGCAGCTGTACGTGAACGGCGACATGGCCCGTGGCGTCATCGCCTGTGCAAGCTGTCACGGCGAAGCGGGCAACAGCGTTATCCCCATCAACCCGAACCTCTCGGGCCAGCCTTACGAATACCTGGTCAAGCAATTGCTCGACTTCAAGCCCAAGGGCGACCACGAACCCGTGCGCAAGGGCGCCAACGGTGCACCGTCGCTCATGGCTCCCATGGCCGCACCGCTTACGGAAGAAGACATCCGTAATGTGGCGTACTACCTGTCCATGCAGCCTCTGAACAAGGACACGGCGCCTTCGGCCACCAACGAAGAAACCATGGAACGCGGTCAGTCCATCTGGCGCGGCGGCATTGCTTCGCGCGGCGTTCCGGCCTGTGCAGGCTGTCACGCACCTAACGGTGCAGGCGTACCGGGCAAGTATCCGCGTATCGGCGGCCAGCATCCCGACTACATCGCCGAGCAGCTGCGCCTGTTCCGCAGCGGCGACCGCGCCAACAGCACGGAAATGTTCGACATTGCCGACCGCATGTCCGATCGCGATATTGCTGCCGTGGCCGACTACGCCGCCGGTCTGCGCTGATCCGCGATGCTTGGCCGGGCACGTGCCCGGAAATGAATGCAGAAGGTTTGAGCTTAAACAAACCTGAACGACTCCGCGGGCGGCCATTCGGCCAAGCTAAGAACTAGAATAGGGGGTATGCCGATCAGGCAGCCCCCTTTTTTTTGAAGTGCGATCTGTGACATCCAAGTCTTCTCCGCGCCGACTCAATGCGGACCTATTCGAACTGCTGGGCTCCATGCGGTTCGCCGTAAGTCTGCTGATGTTCATCTGCGTTGCCAGCGTGATCGGCACGGTGCTCATGCAGAACCAGCCGGCCAGCGCCTATTTCGATCAGTTCGGCCCGTTCTGGTATGCGGTGTTCGACAAGTTCTCGATCTGGCACGTCTACAACAGCTGGTGGTTCCTCATCATCATGGGTTTCCTGGTGGTGTCGACCACACTGTGCGTCATTCGCAATACGCCGCGCTTCATCAAGGACGCCCGCTCATTTCGCGAGCATGTGCGCGGCAGCAGCCTGCGCTCGTTTCATCATCGAGTTGAAGCGAAGGTTGAAGACGCGCCCGCGCAAGCGCTGGGCCGGTTGCAGCCATGGCTGCGCAAGAACGGTTATGCCTGGAAGCTGCGCGAAGACGGCGAAAGCATCATGCTGGCTGCCAAGAAAGGCAGCGCCAATCGCCTGGGCTACATCTTTGCTCACGTTGCCATTGTGGTGATCTGTGTGGGCGGCTTGCTCGACAGCGAATTGCCCGTGCGCTTGCAGGTATGGCTTTTCGACAAGAAGCCCATCACCGAAAACATGCTCATTTCGCAGGTGCCGGATTCCGGCCGCCTGTCGCTGAATAATCCCAGTTTCCGCGCGAACATGCTGGTTCCCGAAGGCGCCACTGGCGCGAACGGCTTGATCAGTGTGGGTGAAGGCGTGCTGGTGCAGCCCCTGCCGTTCAGCCTGCGTCTCAAGGATTTTGTAGTCGACTACTACTCCACGGGCATGCCCAGCAGCTTCCGCAGCGTGGTGGAAGTCATCGATCCCGATACCGGCGAGCGTTTCGAGCGCAATATTGAGGTGAACGAGCCGCTGCGCTACAAGGGCGTCACGGTGTATCAGTCGAGCTTTGACGACGGGGGCAGCACGCTGAAGCTGAAGGGCTACCCGCTGGAAGGTGCTGCGAACCAGCCTTTCGAGGTTAGTGGAGTGGTCGGCAGCCGCAGCGAGATTTCTGTTAATACCGGCGGGCGCGAGACGCCTCTAGCCGTCGAGTTCACCGCGCTGCGGGTCATCAATGTGGAAGACCTGAGCGGCGGCGAGCCGCCTCAGCCCAAGGCCGTCATCGATCACGTGGCGTCCGTCAGTGGTAGCGCGGCCGCTGCGAACAACGAACACTTGCGCAACGTCGGGCCCAGCGTCCAGTACCGAATCATCGGCGCGGATGGCCAGGCCTACGAGTACACCAACTATATGTTGCCGGTCGAACTCGACGGCAGCCGCGTCATCTTGGCTGGAATTCGCGAGTCAGAGGCGGTTCCCTTCCGCTATGTGCGGATTCCGGTCGGAGACGACGACACGGTGGAAGAATTTATGAGCCTGCGTGCTGCGCTCGAGGAACCGGCCGTCGTCAGCGTGGCAGCGCAACGCTTCGCGGAGAAGAATGCCACCGAGACGGTGGACGCGGCGCTGTTGCAGAAGGCGGCGGTCGGCGCACTGGAGTCCTTCCGTCAGTCTGGCTTCGATGGAATACTGCGCAATGTACCGGAATCGGAACAGGAAGCTGTGCTGGGCTTTGCTGTGCCCATGATCCAGCTTTCGCTGACTGAACTGCGCGACGTGCTGCGTGTGCGCGCCGGCGGCGAGCCGATCCCGCGGGAGGGCGACGCCTGGGCCGAGGGACAGCGCTGGGTGCAAATGGCCTTGCTTGCTTTGGCCAACCTGCCCGATTACCCGGCGCCGGTTTTCATGACGCTCAGCAGCTTCGAGCAGGTGGAGGCCAGCGTGTTCCAGGTGGCGCGCAGTCCCGGCAAGAACACTGTATATCTGGGCAGTCTGTTCCTGGTGATCGGCGTGTTCGCAATGTTCTACGTTCGCGATCGGCGCATCTGGATCTGGGCCCGGCGGCGTGAAGAAGGGGGTACCGAGTTGATGGCGGCGATGACGTCGCAGCGCCGCAACCTGGACTTCAACCGCGAATTCGAACGTTTCAAGGACGCATTCCAGCGTCTGACCAAGGGCCGGGCGTAGGCGGCGGTCCTCACAACCTAAGAGGTGCTCTTATGTCTGACACCATGACGTCATCCGACGTGGCAATGTGGGAGGACGACATGTCCGCCAGCGGGGATGCGCGTGGACAGCGCGGCAAACCCGACTGGACGGATCTCGTCTATTTCGTGTTGCTCAGTCTGGGCGTGGTCTATGCCCTGACGGCGTATCCCCAGGCCATGGATGTCTACGAGAAAGCGATTCTCGCCGGTGCCGTACCTATGCTGGTATGGATGGGATGGCTCTGGCGGCCGCTGCGCACGCTGACCGTGGTATCGGGTCTGGTCGCGCTGGGCGCGATTTGGCTGTATAGCGGCGGGGGCGGCTTGCATCAGGGCGACATCACCCGGGCCGAGTCCGTATTCCTGCTGAAGTACCTGCTGTCGTCGCAGTCCGCCATACTCTGGATGTGCGCACTGTTCGTATTGGCCACCGTCAGCTATTGGATAGGCTTCGTAAGCAATACGGCGGCTTGGCTGGGTTCCGGGCTGACCTGGGCCGCAGTGTATGCCGGTACCATCGGCATGCTCGTCCGCTGGCGCGAAGGTCACCTGTTGGGACCGGACATCGGTCACATCCCGGTCAGTAATCTGTACGAAGTCTTTGTGCTGTTCGCGCTGATCACGGCGCTGTTCTACCTGTACTACGAGCGGCGTTACGCCACCCGGGCGCTGGGCGGCTTCGTGCTGCTGGTGATTACGTCCGCCGTCGTATTCCTGTTGTGGTACTCGTTCACCCGCGACGCTTTCCAGATCCAGCCCTTGGTGCCTGCTCTGAAAAGCTGGTGGATGAAGCTGCACGTGCCGGCGAACTTCATCGGTTACGGCACCTTCGCCTTGTCCGCCATGGTGGGTTTCGCCTACCTGGTGAAGGAACACAGTGAGACCACGTCGCTCAAGCGCTTGATTCCTCTGTTTCTGCTCGGCGCCGTCCTCTGCGCTGAGCCTTTCATGTTCGGATCGCGCGAAGTGTCCGCCACCTGGATGCTCTACTTCGGTATCGGCGCGCTGATTGTCGGCGCTATTCTGGCGCTGCGTGGTCCCATCGGCCGGCGCCTGCCCTCGCTCGAAGTCCTCGACGACATCATGTACCGCGCCATCGCGGTGGGTTTCGCCTTCTTTACCGTGGCGACCATTCTCGGCGCGCTGTGGGCGGCCGATGCCTGGGGCACCTACTGGCAGTGGGACCCCAAGGAGACGTGGGCCCTGATCGTGTGGCTGAACTATGCCGCCTGGCTGCACATGCGTCTCATGAAGGGCCTGCGCGGCACCATGGCCGCGTACTGGGCCCTGGCGGGCCTGCTGATCACCAGCTTCGCTTTCCTGGGCGTAAACATGTTCCTCTCCGGCCTTCATTCTTACGGCGAACTGTAAGCCGCGAAGTCAAAGGGGTCTGTTCACACAGACCCCTTTTTTTACGCACGAGAACGGTTTGTGCGGTTTGGGGTCCCAGTTTGGGGTCAGACCACGATCTATCGCATCGGACAACTTAGGGGTCGGACCACCACCTATCTCGCTTCGGTAGATCGTGGTCTGACCCCGATAGTCTTAGATAGATCGTGGTCAGACCCCAGACGCGAGCCGCCGCGAAAGGCGTCTACCCGATGAGGGTGAGCGTAGGCGGCGGTGAGTTGCGCCGGATGTAGGACAGCGTGTCAGCGTTGCTGACGAGATCCGACATGGATTCGGCATCCAGGATCTCCATGGGTGTCAGGGCCGGGCTGATTGCATAGCCTTGAACATAGTCCACGCCCATTTCGCGCAGGACTTCCAGAGTCTGTACGTCTTCCACCCATTCCGCGATGCTGACCATGCCCAAATTCTGAGCCAGTTCAACGATCGTGCGAACGATCGCGATGTTGGTATCGCTCGCCAACATGTCTCGCACCAAGGTTCCATCGATCTTGACGGCGTCCGCGCCCAGCTGCTTCAGATAGCTGAAGGAGGTATAGCCCGCGCCGAAGTCGTCCAGCGCAATGCGCACACCCATGGATTTCAGGCGTTGAATCAACCGCTGAGTGCGGTCCAGGTTCTGCAAGGCGACGCCTTCGGTGATTTCCACGCACAGGCGCCGAGCGAGCTGCGAGTAGCGGCCCAGCACCTGGAACAGCATGTCGATGAATTTATCGTCGTTCAGCGACACGCCGCTGAGGTTCACATTGACCAACTGAGTCTTGCGCAGCCGATCCTCGTGCTTCGAGAGCCATTCGAGCGTCGCGGAAAAGACCCATTTGTCGATGATGGTGACCGTGCCGCTTTCCTCGGCCGCGCTCACGATCTGCCCGGTGGGAAGGAGCTTGCCGTGGGAATCGCGCACGCGCAGCAGGATCTCGAAGTTCAGGGTTTCATCTGGATGGATCAGCGACATGATCGGCTGCATTTCCAGATACAGGCCCCGTGGCGACGCACCGCCCTCCAGCTGATCGAACAGTCGCAGCTCTTCGCTATGCGCCTGCAGTTCGCTGGAATTCTGTTCGTACACCACAACGTCCTGATGCTGCTTACGGGCGTCGCGGCAGGCGCGCGTAGCGGCGGAAATGGCGGCAGCGGTGTCCATCTCCTTGTTGATTTCCACGACCCCAATGGCGGAGCGCACGTGGAAGTGACGATGCCCCACCTGGTAAGAGCGGCCGTTCAGGTCGGCAATGATGTGCTCCGCCGTTTCGCGAGCCTCGGCCGCGCCCATGTTGGGGAACACAATGATGAACTCGTCGCTGCCGATCCGGCCCACCGGCTGTCGTTCCGTCAGCACCTTACGCAGTTTGGTGGTGATTTGCTTCAGGATCTCGTCGCCGGACACGTGACCGAACAGCCCGTTGATCCGCTTGAAGTGATCGAGGTCCATGTAGGCGAGCGAACACGGCACGTTGTCGCGCCGTAGGCTTTCGATTGCCCGTTCCAGTTCTTTCTCGATGCCGTGGCGGTTCAAGGCCTGTGTGAGCGGATCGTTGTCCACCATGCCGCGCAGCTCGTTCATAGCGTGGGCGCGGGCCGTGATGTCCTGTAGGGAGCCTTCAATGTGATCGCCGGCCAGCGCCGCGCGCAGCGCAAAATGCTTGGCCGGGTCGCCTTCCGGAGTGGCCGGCAGATGGACATCGGTCTCCTTGCCGGACAGCGTCGCGGCAGCGACCGCGCTCCAGACCTGCGGCGGGAAGAAGTCGTTCCAGCCATGCGACGAGACGGCCTCTTCTTCCAGACCCAGCATATCGCGCAGGATAGGGTTGGTCTGCAGGAAGCGTCCATCTGAATCGAGCGTGAACAGGCCGAGCGGTGCAACGGCGTAGCTGGTGACCAGATCCGTCTGGGCACGCATGCGCTCGGTTTTACTGCTGCCGATTACGTGTTCCACGGCGAGTGCGACCAGGATATTCGACAACAGCAGGATGACGACATTGCCGGTGGTCGCGGCTAGCGGTTCAGTGCCGAGGAGCGTGAAGCCCAGGCTGGCGATGATGATGGATAGCGCCAGAAGGGCGGTCAAAAGACGCCATGACAGGAGATGGCTGGGTTTACGCGCCAGGTGCTTGAGCAGTAGATAGAGGCAGGCGCCCAGACTGACGGACCAGATCCCCGCGCTGAGGTAGCGGAAAGCTTCCCAGGGCAGGAGGAACGCCGCGGCCAACTGAGCGACGCCCAGCCACTGCAAGCCTTCCGATAGACGCGGATAGGGGTCGGTACGGCCTTTGAACAGTCGTGTGAATAGGGAGTAGCTCACCAGAAAATAGGCGGCTAGCGTGAATTGCCGTAGCAAGGGCTGCCAGTCGCTCGGCACGAGATACCCAAGCCACTGACCATCCCACCCGAGTGTATAAGCGCCCAGGCGCAGGTTTCCGAGCAACCACATCGCTGCCAGTAGGAAGACCCATTCACGCCTGCCCAAGGCGATGATTGTGAGCACCACCGCCAAAGTGAGTACGCCGCCGTCCAGCAACGCGACGCTGCGATGGAAACGGTCAGACGCGGTACGAAGGTCCGGGATCGCCCAGAGATCGGCGGTGAAGACGGTTGGCTGGGAATAGCTGACGCGGCAAATGAGATCTGTGAACGTGGCGCCGGCTCCGGCCTCATTCTGCCCCAGCATCAGAACGTGCCCCAGGCGATTGGTGCGCATGGCGCCCGTGGCATGTCGGCCTTCTATACTGCCCAATTGCTGGCGCGTATCGCGGCGCCAGCATGTGATGGCTTCCGCGCCCTTGGCGGGGAAGTCGACGGCCGTGGGCTGCAGGCGGGCGTTCTCGGGCAGCTCGATGGCCACCCAGGCTCCATGCTCGAACTCGGTTCGGCGCTGCTGGGGAATGGTCTGTAGCGCCGCCGTGGCCTCGTCTAGCGTGCTGTGGCCCGCTTCCAGGGGAAGGCTGCGGAAGTACAGGGACTCGCCCGACGTGGAAGGATACAGAGGCGAGAAAGCAAGAAGCGCCGTGATGGAGCCGATGGCAATGACTAATGGCAGCAGCCACAGCGAGAACCGCTGGATGCCGGCGCGGCGCGCGTCGCGCACCCGTTCCAAGAGCTTGGGCCAGAAGGCCTCTGCAGCCGTCATAGATTGACCTGTCCTTATGGGTTGGGCCCCGACTTCTCAGAAACCCACTGTGTACCGTCCGTCAACCGAGGCGTGTGCGTGTCGGTCGGACACCCAGGTCCCTGACAATGTTTACCACCGGATTGCGTTTTTTTCCATGTGTAACGCAAATATAACTCAGCGTTACCCAGCGTTTACGGCATAAACGTAAACTTCTTTATCAAGAATAGGAACTTCTCTGGGACGACTTCGGGTAAACACTGCCGGATATGGCGGTATCCGGCAGCGCCGCGCAGGATTATCTAAGCCAACGCGGATCAGTCTTCGGGCAGCAGGCGTTCGCTTTCGAAGAGGCTTTCGATGGTTTCTCGCGGCCGCACGACATGGCTGCGGTTACCGTCAACCATGACCTCCGCCGCACGTGGCCGACTGTTGTACTGGCTGGACATGGTGAACGCGTAGGCACCGGCCGACATGATCGCCAGCAGGTCGCCCTGGTGCAGCTCCAGCCGACGGTCGCGCGCAAGCCAGTCGCCGCTCTCGCAGATCGGTCCGACCACGTCGTACGTAGGCGTGGCCGAAGTGACCGGACGCGGGTTGACGGCTTCAACGCTGTGCCAGGCGTCGTATAGCGTGGGGCGCAGCAGGTCGTTCATTGCCGCGTCGACAATGGCGAAGTTGCGCGCCTCGGAGTGCTTGAGATACTGCACTTCCGTAAGCAGCACGCCTGCATTACCAACGAGGGACCGGCCCGGTTCGAGTACCAGTTCCAGGTGACCGAGACCGGCGGCTTCAAGCCGCGCGAAGACCTGGTCAAGCAGTGTGATGGGTTCTAGCGGCTTTTCGTCGTCGTAGCGGATGCCGATGCCGCCGCCCAGGTCGAGGTGACGCAGCTCGATGCCTTGATCGCGCAGGCCGTGGATGAGTTCGATGAGCTTCCCCAGCGCATCCAGGTAAGGCGCGGCTTCGGTGATTTGCGACCCGATGTGGCAATCCACGCCCACGATCTCCAGGCCCGGCAGGGCCGCGGCGCGTTGATAGACCTGCGGCGCGGCTTCGATGGGGATGCCGAACTTGTTCTCTTTTAGGCCGGTGGAAATGTAGGGGTGGGTCTGCGCGTCTACATCAGGATTCACGCGCAGCGAAATCGGCGCGGTGCGCCCGCTGGTGGAGGCCACACGCGAAAGGCGTTCCAGTTCGGCTTCCGATTCCACATTGAAGCACTTCACGCCGGCTTCCAGTGCCGCCTGCATTTCCCACGTCTGTTTACCGACGCCGGAAAACACGACCTTGGCGGGATCGCCGCCCGCCGCAATCACGCGGGCCAGTTCGCCGCCCGATACGATATCGAAGCCGGAACCCAGGCGGCTGAACTCGGCCAGCACCGCGAGATTCGAATTGGCTTTCATGCCGAAGCACACGAGCGCTTGGCGGCCTTCGAGGGCCTTGGCATAACTGTGCCAGGCGTCCTGAAGAGCGGCGCGGGAATAAACGTACAGCGGAGTGCCGTATTCCTTGGCCAGGTGCGCGAGGGAGACATCCTCGGCATGCAGGGTTCCGTTCTGAAACTGGAAGCGGGGTGCGACGGTCATGATTTCCTGAAAGTCAGTTGGCGGAGGAGCCGGGCGGCGCGTCGTGGCCCGGCGGCTGGGTCAGGGAGGCCGGAGGGGCTTCCGGAGGAGGCGGATGGTAGAGCGGACCTTTGTATCCGCAGGCCATCAGGCCGCTGATCAGCACGCCTCCCGCGGCCAGGCGCAGGCCCAGGCGGATCCGGCGTGAGAGGTGAGAAGACGGTTGCATGCAGCTCTCCGTGTTAGCGCGTGAGTATACCGACATGGTATCCGAAAAAAACAAGGCGGCAGGGGCTTAAGTGCCCTTGCCGCCTCGCCCGTACGAGCCCCGTATGCCGTCCGTCTAGAACGGTACCGGATCGTGGTGACGGTGACGTTCCTCGGTGCCGCTGCGCAGTTGATTGAGCAGGTCGCCGATGCCGTCCGCAAACGACCCGCCGCCTGGGCCGAGCAGTACGTCGCTGGGGGCCGGCAGACCGACACGCGCGATCGCCTGTCCGGGCGGATACTCGGCAAAGTAGAAATCGCCGTTGATGCGATTCAGCCCGCTCGGAGGCGGGCCCATCTCCGCAACGGGACTGTTCTTCAGTGCGTGACGCATGTAGTCCAGCCAGATCGGCAGTGCTGCGCCGCCGCCCGTTTCGCCGGAACCCAGGGAACGAGGTTGATCAAAGCCCATCCACACGACGCCCACGGTGTCGGGGTGGTAGCCGGCGAACCAGGCGTCGTGCGAATCGTTGGTCGTTCCCGTCTTGCCGCCGATGTCGGGGCGATTGAGTTCGCGCCGTACGCGCGCGCCAGTGCCGTAGGTGGTGACGCCGCGCAGCATGTCGTTCATGACGTATGCGGTGCGGGCATCGATGACACGGGCGGCCGCGTCGCCGGCCACCACCGGCTTGGAACGCATGATCACCTTTCCGGTGCTGTCGGTGACTCGGTCGATGACATAAGGCGGCACGCGATAACCGCCGTTGGCGAAGACGGCGTAGGCGCCCGCCAACTGCAAGGGGGTCACGCTGCCGGCTCCCAGGGCCAGCGGCAATACTGCCGGCTGGCGCTCACGGTCGAAGCCAAAGCGGGTCAGGTAGTCCTGCACGTACTTCGGCCCGACCGCCTGCATAATGCGGATCGACACCATGTTGCGCGACTTGTAGAGGCCCTGGCGCATCGTGAGCATGGGCTCGTAGGTGTTGCCGTAGTTCTTGGGCGACCAAGGCTTGGAGCCGGTCTGCTGAGCCGTCAGCATGAACGGCTCGTCAGAAATCTGGGTGGCCGGTGTAAGGCCCTTCTCGAGCGAGGCCGCGTAGATGAAAGGCTTGAAGGCGGAACCCGGCTGGCGCCATGCCTGGGTCACCCGGTTGAAATTGCCGTCCGCGAAATGGAAGCCGCCCACCAGTGCCTGGATGGCACCGTCCTGAGGACGTACCGCCACGAGAGCGGCCTGCACACTGGGCTTGTTCAGAACTTCCCAGTAGTCGTCCTGATGGTGCAGGTACACCACCGAACCGCGGCGGATCCGTACCTGATCGTTGGCGTTCTTCACCAGACCGCGTGCCACGATCTTCAGGGCGCGCTTATCGGTCACTTCTATGATCTGCTGCGCCGTCCGGGCCACCACGATCTTTTCGGGTGATGCCTGGAGCACCACACCCGTGAGCAGGTCGCCGTTGTCGGGATGGCGCTCCTGCAGCTCATCCAGCAGGGCATCGAAGCGAGCGTGATCGGACTCGATGCCCGCGGGCAGGTCGATGTTCTCTTCCGGACCCGGGTACCGTGCGCGGCGCGTGTAATCCAGGATGCCGTCACGCACGGCCTGATAGGCCTTCTCCTGGTCAGCCGAATTCACGGTGGTGTAGATGTTGAAACCACGCGAATAGATATCGTCCTGATAGACGTTGTAAAGCAGTTGGCGGGCCAGTTCGGCCACGTACTCGCCATGCACTGCATAACCGCCGGAGGGCGTGCCCGGGGCAGACTTCAGCACGATCTCTTGTTCCACCGCCTGCTGGTACTCGGCTTCGGTAAGGTAGCCGAGCGACTGCATGCGGCCCAGCACGTAAAGCTGGCGCGAGCGTGCGCGATCGAAGTTCGCAATGGGGTTGAAGCGCGACGGCGCCTTGGGAATACCCGCAAGCATGGCGGCTTCGGCGGGCGTCACTTCCCACAGCTGCTTGCCGAAGTAGGTGCGCGAAGCCGCTGCAAAACCATAGGCGCGATGTCCCAGGTAGATCTGGTTCATGTAGAGATCCAGGATCTGGTCCTTGGTGAGCGTGGCTTCGATCTTGAAGGTCAACAGCAGCTCGTAGAACTTCCGTGTGTAGGTCTTTTCGGAAGACAGATAGAAGTTCCGAGCCACCTGCATGGTGATGGTACTGGCGCCCTGTGACTTCGCCATGCTCGTCAGGTTTGCCAGGGCCGCACGGCCGACGCCCTTCCAGTCGATGCCGCCGTGCTTGTAGAAGTTGTCGTCCTCGGCCGCGAGAATGGCCGCCTTCATGACGTCCGGAATTTCGTCGAACCGAAGTACGTTACGGCGTTCCTCGCCGAACTCGCCGATCAGCACGTTGTCGGCCGTGTAGATGCGTAGCGGTACCCGAGGGCGATAGTCGATCATGGCGCTCAGGTCGGGCAGATTGGGCCAGGCCAGCGCCAGGGCGAGTGTGCCGAGCAGCGCGCCCGAGAGACCCAGGCCCGCGGCCAATACCGTCGCCTTCAAAAGGAAACGGCTCAGCCACGAGCGCGAGGAGGCGTGCTTTTCGGAGGAAGATTGCTTGTCGGTGCTCATCAGGGGCGATTTTAAGTCGTGCGCCGGCCAGTCCTGGAGAGGGGAGAAGGCTTTATGTAACCGGATAATGCGGTAAAAAAGGGGCTTAGCAGGTGATAATACACAATTGACTGTCCAACTTCCCGATTTAACAGGCGGTTCCCGCTACACCGAGCCGACCGATGCGCTCCGACATGCATACAGAAACGGAAGACCGGCCACAGGCCGTGTCGCTGCCATACCACACGCCCATTTTCCTGGTCGGGATGATGGGCGCCGGCAAGACGACGATTGGGCGCGGCCTGGCACGCGAGCTGAATCGCGAGTTTCTCGATCTCGATCATGAGATCGAAGGCCGCTGCGGCGTCCGGGTGGCGCACATTTTTGACATCGAAGGTGAAGACGGGTTCCGTCGGCGCGAACAGGCCGCGCTGGAAGAATGCTCTAGCCGGACGGACGTCGTGCTGGCCACCGGTGGGGGGGCCGTCCTGGCGCCGGACAATCGGGAACGTCTGAAGGCGCGCGGGATCGTGGTGTATCTGCGTGCCACCCCCGAGGAACTCTATCGACGCGTGGCGCGCGACCGCAACCGCCCACTGCTTCAGACGGAAGACCCTCAGGGTCGGATACGCGAACTGGTCGCCCTGCGCGAACCCCTTTATGAAGAAGTCGCCGACATTGTTTTCGATACGGGCAGCATGCCTGTGCCGCAAGTGGTGAAGGCCTTGTTGCCCCTCCTGCAGGAATTCGAGGTGAAGGAATGACGATTGTGCGTGTGAGCACCCCCGGCGGGGATTACCCCATCCACATCGAGAACGGTCGGCTGGACCGGCTGGCCGAATCGATACCGGCCGATGCGACCGCCATCGCGCTGGTGAGCAGTCCCGTCATTCTCGGCCTCTATGGCGACCGCGTTCGAGCGGCACTGGCGCGCACGGAAAAGCCGATTACGGAAGTGGTCCTGCCGGACGGCGAGGCGCACAAGACGTGGCAATCGCTCAACATGATTTTCGACGGTTTGTTACAAAAAGCGCTGGACCGCAAGGCCGTTCTTGTTGCTTTTGGGGGAGGCGTGGTCGGGGATATGGCCGGTTTCGCGGCTGCCTGCTATATGCGCGGCATCCGTTTCGTGCAGGTTCCCACCACCTTGCTGTCCCAAGTGGACTCCTCCGTCGGCGGCAAGACCGCCATCAATCACCCCTTGGGCAAGAACATGATCGGCGCCTTTCACCAGCCGATTTCCGTGGAGATCGATCCCCAGGTGCTGGCGTCGCTGCCCCCGCGGGAGGTTTCGGCGGGGCTGGCGGAAGTGGTGAAGTACGGTTTGATCGCCGATGCCGCCTTCTTTGATTGGTGTGAGGCCAATGCCGCGGCACTGCGCACCCTGGAGCCCGAAGCGGTGGCCTATGCCATCCGCCGCTCGTGCGAGCTGAAGGCTCGGGTGGTTTCCGCGGACGAACGGGAGAGCGGCGTGCGCGCCATTCTCAATCTCGGTCACACGTTCGGCCACGCCATTGAATCCGGGATGGGCTATGGCGAGTGGCTGCACGGCGAGGCGGTGGGCTGCGGCATGGTACAGGCCGCCGAACTCTCCGCCGATCTGCTGGGCTTCCCCCGGGAGGACGTCGAACGTGTACGCCGCGTCGTAGAGGCCATCGGATGTCCCGTCGTCGCGCCGGATCTAGGAACGCAACGCTGGGTGGAGCTGATGGGCCACGATAAAAAGGCTCAGGGCGGATCGCTGCGCTTCGTCGTCATGCCCCGTATCGGCGAAGCAGAATGCCGCGATGTCGCGCCGCGGGACCTCGAGCCGGTGTTGGCGCGCACCGTAGCGGCCGGCGTCGGGAGCTGACGCCATGTTGCGCCTCGCTCCCTATGCCTGCGACCCGGAACACAGCCGTGGCCGCCGCCATCCCGAGGCGCCGCCGCAAGGGCGCAACCAATTTCAGCGCGACCGTGATCGCATCATCCATTGCAAGGCCTTCCGGCTTCTTGAGTACAAGACGCAGGTCTTCATCAATCACGAGGGCGACCTGTTTCGCACGCGGCTTACGCACAGCATCGAAGTTGCGCAGATCGCGCGCACGCTGGCGCGCAATCTGGGCCTGCACGAAGACCTGATCGAAGCCATTTCCCTCGCGCACGATCTGGGCCATACGCCATTCGGTCACGCCGGCCAGGATGAGCTCAATGCCTGCATGCGGGAGTTGGCGCCGGAGGCGGGCGGGTTCGAGCACAACCTGCAGAGCCTGCGTGTGGTTGATGAGCTGGAAGAGCGCTATGCCGAGTTCAACGGCCTGAACCTTTGTTTCGAAACCCGAGAAGGCATTCTCAAGCACTGTTCAGTGCGCCATGCCGCACAGCTGGGCGACGTGGGGCGGCGCTTCATCGAGCGCCGGCAGCCTTCGCTGGAAGCGCAGATTGCCAACCTGGCCGATGAAATCGCCTACAACAACCACGATATCGACGACGGCCTCCGTTCCGGCTTGTTGACGCTGGATCAGCTATTGGAAGTCGGTATCTTCGCCCGGCACCACGCCGCGGTCGTGAAACGTTATCCCGATCTCCAGGGGCGTCGATTGGTGAGCGAGATCATACGCAGCATGATCAATACGCTGGTGATAGATCTCACCGACACCACGCGTGAACGGCTGGAAGGATTGAAGCCCGCCTCGGTTGACGATGTCAGGTCAGCGCCGCCGCTGGCGGCCTTCTCGCCGGATGTGCGTCGCGAGGCCGACGAGCTCAAGCGTTTCCTGATGCGCAACCTGTATCGTCATTCACGGGTCATGCGCATGACTCGCAAGGCGCGCCGCATCGTGCGCGACCTCTTCACCGCCTTTCACGAAGAGCCTTACCTGTTGGCAAACGACTACGTGCGAGAGGACCCGATACAGCAGGCCCGCGCCATCGCCGACTACATCGCCGGCATGACCGACCGCTACGCCATCAGCGAGCACCGCAACCTCTTCCACATGTAGGAACAGTGCTCGGGGTCAGACCACGATCTATCTTATGGCGATAGATCGTGGTCTGACCCCATATTGCAGATTGGCTTACTTCAACATGTGGGCGAGGTAGCGGCCGGTGTGGCTTTCCGGGCAGGCGGCGATGTCTTCAGGCGTGCCTTGTGCGACGATGCGGCCGCCGCCGCTGCCGCCTTCGGGGCCCATGTCGACCACCCAGTCCGCCGTTTTGATGACGTCCAGGTTGTGTTCGATGACCACTACCGTGTTGCCGGCTGCGACGAGCTTGCGCAGCACATCCAGCAAAAGCGCAATGTCCTGGAAATGCAGGCCGGTTGTGGGTTCATCAAGAATGTAGAGCGTGCGCCCCGTGCTGCGGCGCGAGAGTTCCTGCGATAGCTTCACGCGCTGCGCTTCGCCCCCGGAGAGCGTCGTAGCGCTTTGGCCCAATCGCAGGTACGACAGACCCACGTCCATCAAAGTATTGAGCTTGCGGGCGATCGACGGTACGGAGCTGAAGTAATCCAGCGCCTGTTCCACCGTGAGGTCCAGTACTTCACTGATATTGCGCCCGCGATAACGGATCTCGAGCGTTTCCCGGTTGTAGCGCTTGCCGCCGCAGACATCGCAATCGACGTACATGTCCGGCAGAAAGTGCATCTCCACCTTTACGACGCCGTCGCCCTGGCAGGCTTCGCATCGTCCACCGCGCACGTTGAAGGAGAAACGTCCGGGGTCATAGCCGCGTGTCCGGGCTTCGGGCACGCCGGCAAACAATTCGCGGATCGGTGTGAACATGCCGGTGTAGGTTGCCGGGTTGCTCCGCGGCGTGCGGCCGATGGGACTTTGGTCCACCGTAATGATCTTGTCGAAGTGCTCCAGGCCTTCCAGCGTGTCGTATGGCGCCGGTTCCGCATGTGCCCGGTGCAGCGTGCGCGAGACCGCCGTGGCAAGCGTGTCGTTGATCAGCGTGGACTTTCCAGAGCCGGACACGCCCGTGATGCATACAAAATGACCTGCCGGGATAGCGAGATCGACCGACTGCAGGTTGTTGCCTCGAGCGCCTTTCAGACGTAGCCAGGCCTGCTCGGCATCGAGCGACTTGCGTGGCGGAATCTCGATGCGGCGGGCGCCGCTCAGGTATTGCCCCGTCAGGGATTCCGGATTCTCGGCGATGGCCTGCGGGGTGCCGCTGGCCACGACTTCGCCGCCGTGCTCTCCCGCGCCCGGCCCCATGTCCAGCACGAAGTCGGCGGAGCGGATCATGTCTTCGTCGTGCTCCACGACGATCACGCTGTTGCCGAGATCGCGCAGGTGGCGCAGAGTCTGGATCAGCCGATCGTTGTCGCGCTGATGCAGGCCGATAGAAGGCTCGTCCAGCACGTACATGACCCCGGTCAGGCCGGAGCCGATCTGGCTGGCCAGCCGGATGCGCTGGGCCTCCCCACCGGAAATGGTGTCGGCGCTGCGATCCAGCGATAGATAACTGAGCCCCACATTGTTGAGGAATCGCAGCCTGGCGACGATCTCCCGGATAATGCGCTCCGCCACTTCCTTGCGGGCGCCTTGTAAGTCCAGCTTCTCAAACCATTCCAGACAGTTCAGCAGCGAGAGTGCTTCCACCTCGTAGATCGGCCGGCCGCGGCGCTCCTGTTCCCCCGGCTCGTCGCCCAAAAGAACGTGGCGTGCCTCGGTACGCAGACGCGAGCCTTGGCAGGCGGGGCAGACCTGTGTGTGACGTAGTTTGCCGAGTTCCTCGCGAACCGCGCTGGAATCCGTTTCGCGCCAGCGTCGTTCCAGGTTGGGAATCACGCCTTCGAAGGGATGCTTCTTGACGGTGCTGCGACCTTTCTCGTTGATATAGAGAAAGGGGATCTCCTCGGTGCCCGAGCCATACAGCACGCGCTGCCGGATGTCCTCTGGAAGCGACTCGAAGGGTGTCTCCAAGTCGAATTCGTAATGTGCCGCGAGGCTCGTGAGCAATGTGTGTGTGAACGCGTTGCGCCGGTCCCAACCGGCGATTGCCCCGCTTGCCAAGCTGAGTTCCGGGAAGGCGACGATGCGCCGAGGATCGAAGACATCCACGCAGCCCAGGCCGTCGCAGCTGGGACATGCCCCCGCCGGGTTGTTGAAGCTGAAGAGCCGCGGCTCCATCTCCGTAAGGCTGTGGTGGCACACCGGACAGGCGTAATGACTGGAGAACGGGTGTTCCTCGCCCGTATCCATGTTGAGCGCGATCGCCCGCCCGTCGGCGAGCCGCAACGCCGTCTCGAAGCTTTCGCTCAGCCGCTGCTGGGCGTCCGGCCGGATCCGCAGCCGGTCGACCACTACGTCGACGTCGTGTTTCTCCGTTTTCTTCAGCGGGGCGACGTCCTCGATCGCCAACATCTCGCCGTCGATGCGCAAACGCACGTAGCCCTGCGACTGCAGGCCGGCAAGTTCGTCTTCGAAGCTGCCCTTACGGTTGCGGGCAATCGGCGCCAGGATGGCAAGCCGACTGTCCGGCGCCCAGGCCAGCACCCCGTCCACCATCTGCGCAACGCTCTGCGCCCGCAGAGGAAGCCCGTGTTCGGGGCAGTAGGGTGTGCCGACGCGTGCGTACAATAGACGCAGGTAATCGTGAATTTCGGTGATCGTGCCGACCGTGGATCGCGGATTGTGTCCCGCCGACTTCTGCTCGATGGAAATCGCCGGCGACAGACCCTCGATCAGGTCCACGTCCGGTTTGCTCATGAGCTGAAGAAACTGCCTGGCGTAGGCGGACAGGCTTTCCACGTAGCGGCGTTGTCCTTCTGCATATAGCGTATCGAACGCCAGCGACGACTTGCCCGATCCGGACAGCCCTGTCACGACCACCAACTGGTGCCGGGGCAGGTCGATGGATACGTTCTTCAGGTTGTGCGTGCGCGCGCCACGAATGCGAATGGCTTCCATCCAGTGCTATGCCTACGTTTACCTATGGCCAACTTGCTACTATAGCGCGCAGTGCAAATTCAAGAACACGTGAGACCTGCTACATGACTCAGGCAGCAGCCAGCGCCGACAAACCCCAACGTCTGAAACTGACCTCCACCGAACGCCGCGCCAGCATCATGCTGGCTCTGCTGTTCGCGTCGCGCATGCTGGGGCTGTTCTTGCTGACTCCGGTGTTCGCCGTGGCCGCGCAAGCCATTCCGGGCGGCAACGATGCGGCGCGCGTGGGTCTTGCACTGGGTGCTTACGGTCTGACGCAGGCGATCATGCAGATCCCGCTGGGCATGGCCTCCGACCGCTACGGCCGCCGTGCCGTCATCGTGGCGGGCATGGTGCTGTTCGTGGTGGGCGGCGTGGTGTGTGCGCTGGCGGAAAACGTGAACTGGATCATTGCCGGCCGCATCCTGCAGGGCTTGGGAGCGGTGTCCGCGGCCATCACCGCTTGGATAGCCGACGCCACGCGTCCAGAAGTGCGCACGCGAGCCATGGCTATGGTGGGTGCCTCCATTGGCCTGTCGTTTGCGGTATCCCTGGTGTTGTCGCCCGTAATCGTGGGCCATTTCGGCCTTTCCGGTTTGTTCTGGGCCATCAGCCTGTTGGGCTTTGTCTGCCTGCTCATTGCGGGTTTTGCTGTGCCCTCCGTCCCCAAGCAGGAAGAAGACATCATTCAGGTGCGGCCGCGCGACGTGCTCGCCCACAAGGATCTGCTGCGATTGAATTTCGGCGTCTTTGTGCTGCATAGCGTACTGATGGCGCTGTTCATCGTTATGCCGGGCTTGCTGGCGCAGTTGGGTGGCTACGATTCGGGCAGCTTGTGGAAGGTCTATCTGCCGGTCATCGGTCTGTCCTTCCTGGCCATGGTCCCCGCCGTGTTTTATACGGAGACGCGGCGTATGCACAAACGCTCGCTGGAAGTCGCCGTTGCCGGCATGGCCGTAGTCATGGCGCTCATGCCCTTGTTCGTCGATTCCTTCAGCGCGATTTTCGTGCTGCTGGTGCTGTTCTTTGTGGCCTTCAACATTCTGGA
>DATGNX010000061.1:0-66793 GCA_035306485.1 Burkholderiaceae bacterium | reverse complement strand
GCCGCCGAAACCGTTCCCTACATCATGGTGACCAATCTTGCCCGCAGCATGCGCGCGCTCAAGGAGCGGGATGTCTGGCTGGTGGGCACCGACGATCAGGCGAGCACCAGCGTGCATCAGGTCGATGCGCGACGCAGCATGGCGTGGGTGATGGGCGCCGAAGGCGAAGGTATGCGTCGGCTGACACGCGAAACCTGTGATGAATTGGTGAACATCCCCATGCTTGGCTCCGTCGAGAGTCTGAATGTCAGTGTTGCCAGTGCAGTGTGCCTGTACGAAACGGTCCGGCAGCGCGGTCTTACTTCTTAATATCTACATTATGTCTACGAACGGTTTTACTACCACCATCCTTCATTCCGACCGCCGCCATGGGACCGAGGCCGGCGCCGTGCACAAGCCGTTGCACCCGTCCGCCCAGTATGCGTTCTCCAATGCAGAAGATCTGGTAGCGGTCTTCCAGGGTCGTCCCGGGTTCTCGTATGCCCGTCAAGGCACACCGACTACGGGAGCACTGGAAGCCAAGATCACGCAAATGGAAGGAGGCGTGGGCACGGTCACCTTCGCCACCGGCATGGCGGCGCTGGCGGCCGTGTTTATGACGCTGCTGAAGAAGGGCGATCACCTTATTAGCAGCAAGTACATTTTTGGCAATACCAACAGTCTATTGGGCACGCTGCAGAACTTGGGTGTGGAAGTGACGTTGGTGGACGCCACCGACCTGGAGCAGGTGAAGGCGGCGCGGCGGCCCGAAACCCGCATGGTGTTCGTGGAAAGCCTGGCCAATCCCGGCACTTACGTCGCAGACCTGAAGGGCGTGGGCGAGTGGTGTGCCGCGGAGAACCTTCTGTACGTGCTGGATAACACGCTGTCGACGCCGTGGCTGTGTACCGGGAAAGCGGTGGGTGCGTCACTGGTCATGAATTCCCTGTCCAAGCATATCGGCGGTCACGCCAATGCGTTGGGCGGCGCCATCACGGATACAGGCCTGTTCGACTGGTCTGCCTATCCGAATATTGCCGACGTCTATCGCAGCGGCAACCCGGCAAACTGGGGCCTCACGCAGATCAAGAAGAAGGGCCTGCGCGACATGGGCGGCACCTTGTCGTCGGATGCCGCACACCGTATTGCGGTTGGCGCGGAGACACTTGCTCTGCGGATGGCGAAGGCCTGCGACAACGCGCTGGCGCTCGCGCAGGCGCTGGCACAGCATCCGAAGGTGGCCCGCGTCGGCTATCCGGGACTGGGCGACCACCCGCAGCACGAACGTGCCACTGAACTGTTTGGCGGCCGCTACGGCGCGCTGATGGCGGTGGAGCTGAATGCCGATATCGATCTCTTCGCATTTCTGAACCGGCTGCAGGTTTTTGTGCTGGCGACTCACCTGGGCGATAACCGCAGCCTGGTCCTGCCCGTCGCGCATACGATCTATTACGAGATGGGTCCTCAGCTGCGTGCGCAAATGGGCATAGGCGACAACCAGTTGCGTCTGTCCATCGGCATCGAAGACGTCGACGATTTGATCGAAGACTTCAGCCGCGCGCTGGCCTGATTTCAAATCGCAGAACAACCGCGTTTTTCGACCTTGATCCCGATCTTTAAGGCGACTTTTAGTCGCCTGGCGGGTGCATGCGTGGTTCAAACTCAACGCAAGTCAATAATGGTGCGGGTTTCGGGAGTTTCCTGCTTGACAGTAAGTTCGGATAGAAGGCTTAATACGCGGTAGCCGTTAGGCTTACCGGCTGTCTGGCCCGAGCACTGTGGGTCTGCGCCGACGTCTTTCCAGGCCGTTCCACCGAAGGGGTGGCTTGATGAAAATAAATTTTTAGGGGTAATCCTTAATGAACAAAACAGAGCTCATCGAACACATTTCCACGAAGGCCGACCTCTCCAAGGCCGATGCGGGCCGTGCATTGGAAGCCTTCATTGGCGCAGTGAAGACGACCCTCAAGAAGAAGGGTAGTGTCACCCTCGTTGGGTTCGGTACATTCACGGTGTCCGAGCGTGCTGCCCGTACCGGTCGTAATCCCCGCACCGGCGAGGCCATCAAGATCAAGAAGGCGCGCGTGCCGAAGTTCCGCCCGGGCAAGGCCCTGAAGGACGCGGTAAACTAATGCAGTGCATAGCTTGCGCGAAACCAACCGCGCAAGCTATAATCTTTTTCTTTACTGCAGTACCAGACTTACAGTGGTACCCCACGCAGATTCACACGGGGGTGCTTAGCTCAGCTGGTAGAGCGGCGCCCTTACAAGGCGTAGGTCGGCGGTTCGAACCCGTCAGCACCCACCACTAGAAAAGTCGGTAAAAGGCACTCTGGATCAACCCGAGTGCCTTTTTTCTTGCCTGCGCATAAGCTTTCGCCAATACAGCCCAATAAAGCCCCCACCGCCTCAACTGTTAATTGCGAATGGTTCGCATTAATGGTACGATTTCTTTTTTATTGGCGGACGCAGCAGCGTTTCCGCTGTCGCGCTTAGCACGTGTTGGATAATGCCGCGTTCGTCCACTACTTCTTCGAAAGGTTTCACTCCTGTACGCCTTATTGGCGTCACGGCGGCAGTCGGATTGCACGCAGCGATTCTCGCGGCGATTGTTTCCGTTCCGCCCGGCAAGATCGAGGTTGAGTTGCCGGAAACCGTAGAGGTGCGGTTCGTTGAGATTTCCGACGAAGTCCAGGATGCCGCGCCCAACGATGCGCCGGCCGACGACGTCACCGCAGTAGATCCGGTGGAAGAGCCCACGTCCGAGCCGGAGCCAGAGCCAGAGCCAATCACAGAGCCTGAGCCTGAACCGCAACCCGAGCCTGTTCAGGAGCCGGTTGTCGAGCCTCAACCTGAGCCCGAGCCAGAACCCATCCCGGAACCGGAACCAGTCCCGGATCCCATCCCCGAACCTGAGCCGGTCCCGGAACCTGAGCCGTTGCCGGAACCCGAGCCGGAACCGGAACCGGAACCCGAAGCCATCACTGAGCCTCCGCCACCCAAGCCGGAGCCGCCTCCGCCGCCTAAACCGGAGCCGCCTCCGCCGCCCAAACCGGAGCCGCCTCCGGCGCCCAAACCCGAAGCGAAGCCGACACCCAAGCCGGTACCCAAACCAGCGCCTAAGCCCGCACCTAAGCCTCAGCCGCCGAAACCGGCGGTACAGGCGCAGCCTGCGCCCGCGGCGAGCGCGCCGTCAGGTAAGGAGTCCGCGCCGGTGGCGCGCGCCCCCTCTGCTCCGGTCGATCCCGACCGGCCACGTGTCGTCGGTTCAGTGGACTATTTGGGCAAACGTCCGAGTCCGGAATACCCGCGGATGTCGCAACGTCGCGGTGAGCAGGGTCGTGTTGTCGTACGCGTGTTGATTTCGCCGGAGGGGCGGGTCATCGAAGCGTCTGTACGCCAGTCGTCCGGGCATGACCGACTGGACCAGGCCGCGCTCAAGGCAGTGCGAGCGGCGCGGTTCAAACCCTATACGGAGAACGGCCACGCCTACCGCGCCTTGGCCGACATTCCTTTCGATTTCGTTTTATAGGACATGGAAACCATGCTCGACTTCATCGATCTGGCCCTGCAGTCGCTGGCTCAAGTGGCTGACACCGCGGCGCCCGCAGTCGCTCCGGACGCTTTGGCGGCTGGGTCGTCCGCGGCTCCCGCAGCTGCCGCCGCGCCGATTGCGCCGGCGTTGGGCGCTGCCGCCACGGACACTGCAGCTCAATCGGTCCAGGCCACCGGCTTCCTGCATTTCATATCGCAAAGCGATATCGTTGGGAAATCCCTGTTTGGCATCCTGCTGCTGATGTCGCTGATCAGTTGGTATCTGATCGTTGTTAAGCTGGTGATGCGGTTTCAGCTCAAGCGCCGCTCGAGCCAGTTCCTTAAGGAGTTCTGGGCCGCCAGTTCGCTGGAGCAGGTCGAGAATGAAATCGCCACGCATGGCGCGAACGAACCCTTCGCCCATGTCGCCAGCCATGCGATCCATGCGCGCAACCATCACGCCAAGTATGGCGCCATGCGGCTGGAAGAGAAGGGCTCGACCGGCGCATTCGTGACACGCACGATACGCAAGGTGATTGACGAAGAGACGGCCAAGCTCGAAAACGGCCTGACCATGCTGGCGTCTATCGGCTCCACGGCACCATTCGTCGGCCTGTTCGGTACTGTATGGGGGGTGTACCATGCACTCGTGGGCATCGGCCTGTCCGACGGCGTGACCATCAATCGGATTGCCGGCCCCGTGGGTGAAGCGCTCATCATGACTGGCCTTGGTTTGGCAGTGGCAATTCCCGCCGTACTGGCCTACAACGGTTTTGTGCGCAGCAACCGAGTCTACCTGGCTCAGCTCGACGCCTTCGCGCATGACTTGTTCACTTTCCTGAGCACCGGCCAGCAGGTGAGCGACGTCCAAGGCGGCAACGGCAAAGTGCGTCGTGTCGCACCGCTACCCACCGCATCCAGGGGTGAATGATGGCTTTCGGCAGCTTCGACAATAAGAACAGTGGCAGCGCCGTGTCCGAGATCAACATGGTGCCGCTGATCGACGTCATGCTGGTGCTGTTGGTGATCTTCATCATCACAGCGCCGCTGCTTAGCCATTCCATCAAGATCAATGTGCCTCAGGCCAGTTCGGAGCCCGTGCAGCAAGACCCTAAGGTGGTCGACTTCGCCGTGGACGCCGAAGGGGGGCTGTTCTGGAACGAGCAACCGATCACCCTGGAGCAGATTCCCGGCTTAATGGCCGCCGAAGCCGCTGCAGACCCGCAGCCGGAACTTCGTATTCGGGCGGACCTGGACACCCGCTACGAGGTGCTGGCGCAGGTCATGAGCATGGCGCGCCGAGCCGGCCTGAAGCGTATCGGCTTCGTGACACGGCCGGCGCCTGGGCCTGCGACCGGCTCGGCCTCCGCCCCGACCTCGGACGCGACACCGGCCACCAGTGCGCCGTCTGCCGGAAACTAGCATGCAGCCTTCGACGGGAGCCATCGGACTCGACTAGAATCGCGTCATGAGAATTCTCGTGATCGAAGACGATTCCACCCTTGGCAACGCCTTGCAGGAGTTCCTGACTCAACAAGGTTATGCCGTGGACTGGTTGCAGGACGGCGGGCAGGCGGTCGAGACCGTCATGGGTCAGCATTACGATCTGCTTTTGCTGGATCTCAATCTGCCGGGTAAGAGCGGCCTGGACATTCTCCGCGAGCTGCGCGCTGCCTCCGAAACGCTTCCCGTATTGATCCTGACCGCGCGCGACGGCGTGGACGACCGGGTGGCCGGACTGGACAGCGGTGCCGACGACTACGTCACCAAACCGTTCGAGCTGGCTGAGTTGGCCGCGCGCGTCCGGGCCTTGGGCCGGCGCCGTGCCGGTCAGGTGAACGCCATCGTGGAAGCCGGCACACTACAGCTGGATACCGCAGGTCGGGAAGTCCGCGCCAATGGTGAACGGCTGAATCTTTCGGTGCGCGAACTGTCCGTGCTGGAGATGCTCATGTTGCGTGCAGGGAAGGTCGTGACGAAGCGCCAGATCGTGAATTCGCTTTCAGCCTGGGATGCCGATTTCAGCGAGAACGCGGTAGAAGTCTATATTTACCGCCTGCGGCGGCGGTTGGAGGGTACCGGCGCGTCCATTCAGACCGTGCGCGGCTTCGGCTACCTTCTAGAGGTCGATGAAGCTGCATAGTCTCGTAGCGCGGGTGGCGCCGCGTGGCTCGCTGGCGCGCCACCTTGTCCTGCGACTGATGCCGGCTGTGCTGGTACTCGTCGTGATGGACGTAATCATCACTTGGTACTTCACCGGTACGATCAGCCTGCAAGAATGGCTGGAGCGGGACTTCTTTTGGGCCATGCTGCTCAGCCAATTGCTGTTGCTGCTGGTGTTTGGCTGGGTGTTGATCAGTGGCGTGCGCTCCGGGCTGCAGAACGTGAATCGCCTCTCCGCCGAAATCAGCCAGCGTTCTATCGACGATCTTCAACCCCTGGATACGACTTCGCTTTCCAGTGAAATCGCCCCTCTGATTACTCACATCAACGATCTCTTGCTACGGCTTGACGATTCCGTCCAGGCGCAACGGCGTTTCGTGGGCCACGCGGCGCATCAGCTGCGCACGCCACTGACGGGACTCAGACTTGAGTGCGAACTCATGCTCGCGGGCAAGCTGCCGGACGACGTGCGCGAGCGGGCCGAACGGATCAAATCGGTGAATGACCGCATGATCCGGTTGGGTCAGCAATTACTGGTGCTCGCGCGTGCCGATTCCTCGATCCGGCCACAAGACAGCTTTGTACGCAGCGACCTGTGCGAGTGGGCAAGGAACAGCGCGGCGGAATGGGTGCCGCGTACGCGGGCAGCCGGCATGACGCTTGAAATGAGTGCGCCGGACGAGCCCGTGTGGGTGGACATTGATCCGCTACTCATGGAAGAGCTGCTCAGCAACCTCATCGACAATTCCTTGCGCTACGGACTTGCCGCCACGCTGATACGCGTCCACGTGGGCGCGAATCCACCGACGCTGACGGTGGAGGACAATGGTCCGGGCGTACCGCCGGAAGAGGGGGAACGGGTGTTCGAGGCTTTTTATCGATCACCCGGTAGTGTCTCGGGTGGCTCGGGCCTGGGCTTAGCCATCGTGCGCGAGATCGCGCGGGCGCACGGTGCGTGGTGGAACCTGGTGAGCCGTCCGGCGTTTCCGGGAACGCGCGTGACCGTCGTGTTCCCGGGGCCGCGCAAGGGCGCGCGGCTCGATCGCGCCGAAGGGTGGCGGGATCGTCCGCCGGGCACACACGCATTGCGGTAGCCGGCGGACGTTCCAGGAGAGGAGATTACTGCGCCGGCATCGAGCCGTAGCCACCTTGAGCGGGCTGCTGGCCGCTATAGCTGCCGGGTGCTGGCTGTGTGTTGTAGCTGCCAGGTGCCGGCTGGCTGCCGTAAGTACCGGAGGGGGCGGGCGTCGCGCCGGGCACAGGTTGCGCACCATAGCCGGGAGCCGGCGCTGGCTGCGCACCATAACCTTGAGCGGGAGCAGACTGACTGCCGTATGTGCCGCCAGAAGTTGTGCTGTCGGCCGGAACGGTGATGGTCAGCTCGCGCAATACGCCGCCACCAGCGACGCTGCCATGCTCGACCGCGCCGCTATCGCTCATGAGCCGTTCGCAGTCCGCGCGTTGCGCAGCGGGCAGCCGCTGACAACGGGCTGCGGCATTGGCGGCGGTGTTGGTTTCGCCCCTCACCAAGCGATCACGGCGGGCCTCTTGCAATGCGGCACCGGCTTCCCTACGGCAGGTGCGCTTGCTTTCGGGATCCGTCAGGGATTCGCAGCGCTGGATGTCTTCCTTGTAGCGCGCCTGCATATCGGCCGTTGCATTCTGAGCGTGTACCTGGCCGGCCAACGGTATCAACCCGGCCGCTGCAACCAGCAGCGCCATGCGCATGGGACGCAGTGTCGTTTTCATTGCTTTCATGAAACCTCCTGTTTTGAGACGGTTACTCACGTAATATACATACGCGTTAACCCGGATCATGCAAGCGGTTGTTTCAATCGGCGCCAGCCTGAGTCTGGTCCGCAACCCCTTGCTGCTTCCGATGAACGGCGGCTTGCATAAAGCCGCCGGCGCTGATGGATATCAGGAGCAAAGCACTCAGCAAGTGCTGCGCCAGCCTCGGATGACGGGCCTTTGACGCGATATGAGCCGAATAGGAGCGGCTACGCCGAGCGGGTGATGAGAGCGCGAACTTAGATGAACCGTTCGCCTGTTGGCGAGAATGATCGTGTTAAGGGCGTTCCCAAGTCATCTGGCGGATTGCAGCGCCAACCGAACCCGAAACCAGGTCAAGATTACTTAACGACCGACCGAGCAGCTGGTCAGGGCTGCTTACTCACCGGCTCTCCGCCTTCCGTATTGTCGATAGCGGTTTCTACTTGGGCCGGCAGACTGGGAGCGTGGATGTCGACTCCGTTTCTGCGGCGCAAGTTGCGCTTGATCGCGGCGCGCATGAGCAGCATGGCGGTGACCGGCGAGGTGATGATCAGGAAGAAACTCACCAGCAGCGAGTGGACCACGAAACGGTGCTGGACGAACGACGCCATGATCAGTATCGACACCACCAGGCAGAATGAGGCGAGCGTGTTGGCCAGGGTGGGCGCGTGAATACGGCTGTAGAAGTCTTGCAGGCGTAACAGACCCAATGAGCCGGTGAGGGCAAAGAAGCCGGCCACGACGAGCAACACCGAGATGATGAGGGCGGCCCAAACGGGGAGATCGACCATCATGGCTCGATCACCTCGCCACGCAGCAGGAACTTCGCCATCGCTACCGACCCCACGAAGCCGAACACACAGATCAGCAGCGCAATATCGAAATAGAGGGGCGAAGCGAACCGCAGTCCCAGCGTCAGCAGGATCAGCATGCCGTTGATATACATGGTGTCCAACGCGAGAACGCGGTCCGCGGCCGTGGGGCCGGTGCTCAAGCGGTACACCGCCAGGCAGACACCGATGACGAAGCAGCCCAGCGCGAAGCTGGAGGCCAGAAACAGGATCTGGTTCATGATTCGAAAATCTCCTTCAGGGGACGCTCGTAGTCATACTGGATCTTATGTATCCAGTAGGCTTCGTCCTTCAAGTCCAGTACGTGAAGGGTAAGCAGGCTTTGTTCGGGATGCTCCGCCAGTTCCGCCCATACGGTGCCGGGGGTGTACGTCACGATGCACGACAAAGCGGCGAGCCCGTGCGGGTCGGTCATGGTGATGGGAATCTTGATGAAGCCCGGCGAGATGTTCGAGCGTCCCACCCAAATAATGCGCGCCACTTCCAGGTTGGAGTTGAAGACATCTACGGCTACGCGCCAGATCAGCTTCAAAGCGACGATGGGATGCCGGGGCCGCGCGCGCAGCGGGCGCAACGCCTGTGATGCCCAACCGAAGAACAGGGCGAGTGCACCACCCAGCGCGATATTGCCGGGTGAGATGCTGTCGTTCAACAGCAGCCACAATCCCAACAGCAGGGTGGGCAGGTACAGCCAGCTGATCAGACGCTTCATGGCAGTACCTCCAGCGGAGCGACCTGGCGGGCCGGGTTCTGGGTGAGTACCGCGTTGATGTAAGCGCTGGGGGTGCCCAGGTAGCTGGCGGTTTCATCCAAATAATGCATCACGGGGCCCGCCCAGATCGACAAGCCGATGCACGCGAAGATCAGCAGGGTGACGGGGCCCGCTTCGCTGAGTCGCAAACGGGGCGTGATCGTGTCTTCGGTGCTCCAGAACAAACGGATGCCGGTGCGCCCGAGCGCAATGATGCACGCCAGGCCGGAAAACAGCACGAAGCCAATCAATAGCCAAGTGCCGGTACCGGGTGCGCCTGCCGCCGTTTGCAGCGCTGCCGAGAGCAGGGTGAACTTCGCCACGAAGCCGGACATTGGCGGTAAGCCGGCGATCAGCAAGGCGCAGGCGATAAAGGACAGGCCCAGGAAGGCCATGACGGCGGGTATGGCCACACCTACGACGTCGTCGCTGCTATCGGGCGATTCGGGGTCCTCCAGATTGAAGGCCTCCAGACTGACGGCCAGCAGATCGGCGCCGAAAGCCTGCGTGCGCTCGACCATTTCCAGCAGCATGAAGAAGGCGCCCAGGGCCAGCACCGATGAAATCAAATAGAACAGTGCGGGCCCGGTAAGCGTGACGCCCGGCATGCCCAAGGCCGCGAAGAGGGTGCCGGACGACATGATGGCGCAATAGCTTGCCTGGCGCTCTGGCTGGGGGGCAGCGATCAGACCGATGATGCCGAAGCCAAGCGTTGCAATGCCGACCGGAAACATCCATTCGCCGCCGAAGGCGGCCGGCGCACCGGTGGGCAGTAGCAGCGAACCGATCCGAAGCAGCGCATAGACCCCGACCTTGGTCATGATCATGAATATGGCGGCTACAGGTGCGCTGGCATTGGCATAGGTCGCTGGAAGCCAGAAATTTAGCGGCCAGGCGGCTGCCTTGATCAGGAAGGCAATGCCCAGAATGGCCGCGCCCGATTCGAAAAGCCGCCGATCCGGCCCGCCTAGTTCGCCGGCGCGGGCAGCGAGATCGGCCATGTTGAGTGAGCCGGTCACGCCGTAGATCATCGCCATGGCGATCAGCAGCAGGAAGGAGGCGACCAGATTGACCGCCACATAGTGCAGGCCGGCGCTAACGCGTGCGCGCCCCGATCCGTGCAGAGCGAGACCGTAAGATGCGGCGAGCAGAACTTCGAAGAAGACGAACAGATTGAACAGGTCGCCCGTGAGGAAGGCGCCGTTCAGCCCCATCAGCAGGAACTGGAACAGGGGATGGAAGTGCACACCCGCCCGGTCCCATCTTGCGGTGGCATAAATCCACGAACACAGACCCAACACGGCGGTGAGGACCAGCATGATGCCGGACAGCCGGTCTACAACTGCCACGATGCCGAATGGCGCAGGCCAGTCGCCCAGCAGGTACACGCCCACACCATCCGGCCAGTTGGTGGGGATGAAGCCGGCCGACATGGCCAGCAAAGAGATCGCTACCCCAAGTTGAGCGACGATGGAGAGGAAACCCAGAGTCACGCGGCCGCGCCGGTTGCCGTCTCGAACGACTAGCATGAGGGCCCCGCAGAACAGCGGAATGACGACCGGCAGAATCGGGAAATGTTGCATCCAAGCGCTCACTTGCGCGCCTCCCGACCGTCAACGTGGTCTGTGCCGGTGAACCCGCGCGATGCCAGAAGGATCACCAGGAACAGAGCGGTCGTGGCGAACGCAATGACGATGGCCGTGAGTACCAGCGCCTGAGGCAGCGGGTCGGCATAGTGCGATGCGTCAGCCGCCCACTGGGGGTCGATCACGGGCGGCAGCCCCAAGACGACCCGCCCCATCGAGAAGATGAAGAGGTTCACGGCATACGAGATCAGCGACAGGCCCATGATCACCTGGAAGGTGCGGGGCCGCAGCAGCAGCCACACGCCGGAGCCGGCCAGCACGCCAATGGCAAGTGAAAGAATCAATTCCATGTCAGGTTTGCTCCTGTACAGGCAGTTCACCTTCTTGCGGCTCCAGGGCTGCCGGCTTGCGATAGAGGCGCAGCGATTGGTGAGCAAGAGCGATCAGCATCAGCACCGTTGCGCCGATGACCAGGGTGTACACGCCGATGTCGAACAGCAGCACCGAAGACAAGTGCACATGTCCAATCAGCGGAATGTGGAAATCGAACGCGACGGATGATAGGAACGGCTTGGAGAACCACCATACGCCCATGGCCGCGGTACCGGCCGCCAACAGGCCGAAGGCGATCCAGTACTGCGGATGCAGCCGTTGCCGTGCCTCCACCCAGATGACGCCGCCTACCATGTACTGGATGATGATGGCCGTCGCCATGATCAGACCGCCCACGAAGCCGCCGCCCGGCAGGTTGTGGCCGCGAACCAGGAAGTAGACGGACACCATGGCCGCCAATGGCAGTAGCAGGCGCACCAGCACGGAGGGAATCTTCATGACGCCCTGCGGCAGCAGCGACTTCGGATCGGGATCGCTGAAGCGGTCCAACAGCTTGCCCTCATAGCCGACGAACTGGCGAGCGTTGGGCAGCTGCAGGCTTTCGGGTGGCGGACGGAAGCGACGCAGCAGCGCGTATACCGTTAGCGCCACGATGCCGAGCACCGTGATTTCGCCCAGCGTATCGAAGCCGCGGAAGTCGACCAGAATCACGTTGACGACGTTGGCGCCCCCGCCTAGCGGCACGGCCTGCTCGATGAAGAAGGACGAAACGCCCAGGGGATGGGGCCGGGTCATGATCGCGTAGGCCAGCACCGTGAAGCCGGCGCCGGCCAGAATGGCAATGATGAAGTCCCGCGATCGTCGGAAGAACGCGAAGATCGCATTGCGAATGGGCGCCTCGCCGTCGCCTTCCCCTTCGACGCGCGGCGGCAGCCAACGCAGGCCCAGAAGAATCAGCACCATGGTCACGACTTCGACGGTCAGCTGCGTGAGCGCCAGATCGGGCGCGGACAACCACGCAAAGGTCACTGCCGTGCACAGGCCGGCCCCGCCGGTGAGCATCAGTGCGGCAGGGCGGTGGTACTTGGCGCTAGCGGCAGCGCCTACTGCGCAGACCGCGCCGGCCACCCACAGCAAGCCGAAGAACGGATCCGCCGATGTGATGACCTCAGGGTGCATCCAGGGGCCTCTAAGCAGCGGAAGCATGGCCACTACCAGGGTCAGCAGCACCACGAGGAACAGTTGAGGCTGCAGGCGCGGGGAACGGGTCCAGTCCAGGATGAACGCCGAGATCACGTCCACGACTTCCAGGATGTTCTCGAACGTGCGTCGACCGTCGAAGCGATAGATAAAGGGTGTCACGCCTGGACGAGCGGCTTGGCGACGGCGCAGGATCATGCGCAGCAAAATGCCGCCCGCCAGTGCCAGCAAGCTCATCATGAGCGGCAGATTAAAACCGTGCCAGATCGCCAGACTGTAATGGGGAGTCTCATCACCCAGCAGGGCTTCGACCGCTGTGTGAAGGAAGGGGCCGGGAAGGAGACTGGGGATCATGCCCACTACCAGGCAGCTGAGCACGAGCACAGCACTGGGGATCAGCATCATGAGCGGCGGCTCGTGCGGAGCGCGAGGCAGATCGGAAGCCTCCGGGCCGAAGAACACTTCACCGATGAAGCGCAGAGAGTAGGCGACGCTGAACGCACTGGCGACGACCGCCAGCAGGGGCAAGCCGATCCGGGTGAAGTCGTTGCCGCTGAGATAGACCGTCTCGGCGAAGAACATTTCCTTGGAAATGAAGCCGTTGAGCAGTGGCACGCCCGCCATGGCTGCGGCGGCCACGACCGCAAGGGTCGCGGTGATCGGCATGCTGCGATACAGGCCGGAGAGGCGGCCCAGGTCGCGGGTGCCGGTTTCGTGGTCAACAATACCCGCCGCCATGAAGAGCGAGGCCTTGAAGGTGGCGTGGTTGATGATGTGGAAGACGGCGGCCACCAGCGCCAGCCGGCTTTCCATGCCGAGCAGTAGCGTGATGAGTCCCAGATGACTGATCGTCGAATAGGCCAGTACGCCCTTCATGTCGGTCTGGAAGGTGGCGGCATAGGCTCCCAACAGCAAGCTGATGGCGCCGGCGCCGCCGATGATCCACGTCCATTCGGGAGTGCCGGCCATGACCGGCCACATCCGCGCGAGCAAGAACACGCCTGCCTTCACCATCGTGGCGGAGTGCAGATAGGCGGAGACGGGGGTGGGCGCCGCCATGGCGTTAGGCAGCCAGACATGGAAGGGGAATTGGGCGCTCTTGGTCAGCGCACCCAGCGCCACCAACACCAGGATCGTGGTGTACCAGGGGTGTTCGCGAATAGCGTCGCCGGCCTGAAGAACGGCGTCAAGCTCGTAGCTGCCGACGACGTGGCCGATCATGAGAACGCCCCCCAGCAGGCACAGGCCGCCGGCGCCCGTAATGGTGAGCGACATGCGGGCCCCGCGACGAGCGTCGAGCCGGTGATGCCAATAGGCAATCAGCATGAAGGACGAAAGGCTCGTCAGTTCCCAAAAGATAACAAGCTGGATCAGGTTGCCCGAGAGCACGACCCCCAGCATGGACCCCATGAAGGCCAAGAAGAAGGAGAAATACCGCGGTACCGGGTCTTCCGGCGACATGTAATAGCGAGCGTATAGCGCGATCAGCGCGCCCATGACCGCAATGATCATGGCGAACAGCCAGGCAAAGCCGTCCATGCGCAGGCTGAGATTCACGCCGTGTTCGGGCAGCCACGGCAGGGTCGCGCGAACAATTTCGCCGTCCAGAATCGCGGGAAAATGCGAGATGGTCAGTCCGGCGCAGACGAGGGCGAGTATGCCCGCAAGCCACGCCTCGATGTTGCGTGCATTCGAAGGCAAGAATGCAGCGACAATGCTGCCGAGAAAAGGCAAAGCGAGTATGAGGACAAGCGACATCAGGCGGCTACATGGGGGAAAATACAGATTCGAAGCTACTAATAATACGATATGTAGCAAGCAGTTCGATGCGCGATCGCGCTTTTTTAGAAAATTTCCCGGCTCGGGTGTCCGAGCCCGATTCTTGAGCTGAATCAAAGAACGTAGTGCGCATTACACTGGACAATACTGATTAAGTTGCTGACCGTGTGCCGGTCCGGGCGCACCGGGCGATGGCCTGCGGTCGATCCACGGAGCTCGCCATGGTCGTCGCGACCGATACGCAAAACGCAATCGCCTTTCCGGACATTGAAATCTCGGAGGAACTGGTCCGACGCTTCGACGTGAGCGGTCCGCGCTACACCTCGTACCCGACCGCTGATCGTTTCGATTACGAGTTCAAAGAAGAACGCTTCCTGCCCTATCTGCAGGAACGTGCTCAGGCGTCGGCCAACGCGCCGCTGTCGGTCTATTTTCACCTTCCTTTCTGTCGGTCGCTCTGCTACTTCTGCGCATGCAATAAGATCATTACGCAGGATTACGGCCGCTCGGCAGAATACGTGCGCTACGTCTGTAAGGAAATGGAACTCCTCGCGCCCCACCTCGGAAAGGACCGGCGCAGCGTGCAACTGCACCTGGGCGGCGGTACGCCCACCTTCATGAGCAACGATGAACTCGCCCAGCTCATGGACGCCACACGCCGCCATTTCGAATTCACACCCGACGCCGAACTCGGTGTGGAGATCGACCCCCGCACGGTGAACGAGGATTCGCTTTCTTTCCTGGCGAGCTTGGGCTTCAACCGCTGCAGCTTCGGCGTGCAGGACTTCGATCCGGCGGTTCAGGCGGCGGTAAATCGTATACAGCCTGTGGAAATGGTGGAGCGCTGCGTCAAGGCAAGCCGCGACACCGGCTACGAATCCGTGAACGCGGATCTGATCTACGGTCTGCCCAAGCAGACGTTGGATAGCTTCCAGCGCACCATTGACGAAGTGATTCGTCTGTCGCCCGATCGCATTGCGCTCTATAACTACGCGCATTTGCCGGCGCGCTTCAAGGCGCAGCGCATGGTCAAACCGGAGGACTTGCCCTCGGCGGAAACGCGCTTGCAGATCTTCTTGCTGTCCACGCGGCGACTGCTGGAAGCGGGTTACGAATACATAGGCCTGGATCACTTCGCCAAACCGGACGACGAGCTGAGCCGTGCCCGTCGCGACAAATCGCTGCATCGGAACTTTCAGGGTTACACCACGCGAGCGGAATGCGACCTGGTGGGCTTCGGCGTATCGGCCATCGGCAAGGTGGGCCGTTCCTACAGCGGCAACGTGCGCACGGTCAACGCCTATTACGAATCGCTGGACCAGGGCCGGCTGCCGGTGGAGCGTGGCTATGACTTATCTACTGACGACGTCCTCCGTCGAGACGTCATCATGATTCTCATGTGCAGCATGCCCCTGCGCTTTGCCGAGGTCGACGAAAAATACGGTATTGAATTCGAACGATATTTCGCAGCGGAGCTGGAACGCCTGCAGCCGTATGAGGAAGTGGGGCTCATGGAGACGCGCGACCGCGTGATCACGGTCACGCCCAAGGGCCGCTTGTTCGTGCGCGCGCTGGGGATGGTGTTCGACAAATATTTGGCCACCCCCACGGTTTCCACTTATTCCCGTTTGATCTGATCGGCGTCGGCGTCGGGCTCGAGCGTGCGCATGCGATACAGATAGATCGTGACGCCGATGCCGGGGATCAATAGCAGTACGCGAACCCACGGCAGGGGCACCACCCACATGGAGATGGTGAGGGAGGTCCACATGACGGCCAGCGCGGCGATCTTGGCACGCAGCGGGATCCCGCGCCCGGCCTGGAAGTTCCGCAGGTAAGGGCCCAGATGGCGCTGATTCATCAGCCAGCGGTGCATGCGTTCGGAACCGCGCAGATAGCAGGCCGACGCCAGCAGAAGAAAAGGCGTGGTGGGCAGTATGGGCAGGAAGATGCCCAGTATGCCCAGCAGTAGCGCTACCGTGCCTGCAATGTTGTAAAGCGTTTTTATCACGCGGTTTTCCGGGCTTGAACCTCAGAGGAATTCTATCAATATGCCAACCGACACGGACAAGATCAGGAACCTGTTGTCGCGCGTGCCGCTGTTCGACCAGCTGGATGAGCATGAGCTGACCCAGATCGCTACAGGCACAGTGGAACAGCATGTGAGGCGGGGAGAAGCGATCTTCCATCGCGGCGAACCGTGCAACGGCTTCCACATCATGGTCTACGGCCAGGTGAAGTTGATTGCCGTGTCGCCGGCGGGCGCCGAGAAAGTGGTACGCCTGCTGGGGCCGGGAGAGAGCTTCGGCGAAGCATTGATGTTCCTGGATCGTCCGTACATTTTGTCTGCGGTGGCGTTGGCAGACAGCATGCTGCTGACGGTCGACAAGTCAGTCTTGATCGACGAACTGGATAGCAACCCGATGATGGCGCGGAGGATGATCGCGGGGCTGAGCCAGCGCCTGCACAGCTTCGTGTCGGACGTGCAGTCGTATTCCCTGCATTCCGGAACGCAGCGGGTGATCGGTTATCTGCTGCAGGCACAAGAGGCTGCGGGCGACTCCGAACTACGGCTCGAGGTCGGCAAGAACGTGATTGCCTCCCGGCTGAACCTGACGCCGGAACACTTCTCGCGCATCCTGCACGATCTCAGCTCCAAGGGGTTGATCCGGGTGGACGGCCGTTACATCACCATTCTGGACGAGGATGGATTCCGCGAACACGGCAGTTGATTCCACGCCTCATCGCACGGCGGCAGCTTCGATGCGGGTGCAGGTCACGATGTAGAGCCGCAGCGCGCGCACGATATTCCAGGCCAGCAGTATCGCGGAGGCACCCAGTGCCAGGGCCCCCGGCAGGAGCAGCGCGGGCACGAGGCAACTGATTGCCAGCAATACGACCGCAAGCAGATGCGCCGTATATTGGCGCATGGCATCCCGTTCCGAAATGAAGTTCTTCACTTTGGGCATGAAGGGCAAAGCAATCGGCGCCTTGCGCTGGGCGTTGTGCCATAGCAGAAACGGCACAATCTTATATAGCATGCCGTTCACGGCGGATACCGCAAAACCGGTGATGAACACGGTGCCCAACAGCATTTGAACGGCGCTGCTCGATCCGGGTTCCGGCCCGGTCAACCACGGATAGGCGGCGCCCGTCAATGTCGACAGAATGAGTGCAGTCATAGCGGTATGCCAGAACCAGGTGGTAGGTTCTGGAGACGGCCGCTTTCGTGTCCAAAGAAGATGCGCCGTGACGCCACCGTATATGAGATAGGCGATGGCCAGGAGTCCGGCGGGCAGGGAGCGCAGGATCGACACCGTATCCGTCGCTGCTGCGGTGGCGAGCACGGCGGTCTGGATACCGAGCAGGATGAAGACTATTGGTGCGAGCGCCTGGGTGACCGGGCGCGGGTAAATTTCCGTCGCTTGAAAGATCGGGATGACCTGATACGAGACGCCGATCACCAGTAGACCGACCCAGCCGGCAAGACCCCAAAGCACGTGTAGATCTGGCAGGGCCTGCAGCCAATTTCCGGGAGCGGCGTTGCCGGCGGTCCAGAGGCCAGCACGCAGTCCCGCCATGAACAACCCGAGAATGAGCACGGCGCTCAGAGATAGAAGGGCGAAGCGCACGGCCACGAGAATTTCACCGGAACCGGGAGAGCGCCGTTTCGAGTCACGCAGGAGACCGCCGCCCACGGCCAACAGAAACACCAGGAAGGCGCCCGCCAGCAACACCACGGCGGCCGCGTGCAGCGCGGGGCTGGCCGATAAGAAGCCCGCCGCCAATGAAATGGTGCCGAGGCTCAGGCCGGCGTGAACCAGCCTGGATGTGACGCGTGGCAGCAACACCTGGATATGGGCGGCAACCGGAAGGATCTGCATCATTGCGCCCAGCATGGCGCTGGCCAGCACGCCAAGAGTCAGAAAGTGTGTGGTCGCCAGTACGTAGGGGCTCCAGCGGATATAAGGGTTGCCGGAGAGTGCTTGCCAGATCAGAAGCAGCGCGGCCAGCAGTAGAAAGATCGGCACATTCAGGAAAAACCTGAATGCTACAGAGAGCGGGGGAGAGCGATCAAAAGCTAGAGCCCGTTGCATGAAATCAAGTATAGTTGACCGCGGCCGTAGGATAATCCTGATATCTGGATGCTTGATATTTATTAAGGTCTCCTGACGGCTACGGGCGCATAGTGTCGCCGTAGCACCCGCAGTGCATGATTTTTAAGGATTTTTACCGTGTTGCACACTGCATTGGAAAGACTCAAAGTCAAAGGCAAATCCCTGTTGCCGATCGTGCAGGGTGGCATGGGGGTCGGAATTTCCGCCCACCGGCTGGCCGGTACCGTGGCGTCTCTAGGCGCATTCGGCACCATTTCCAGCGTTGATCTGCGCCGCCATCACCCGGACCTCATGGAAGAAACCGGAAGGTCGCGCGACAAGGACCTCATCAATAAGGTCAACCTGATCGCGCTTGATCGTGAGCTCAAAGCGGCGCGCAAGCTCTCCGGCGGTAATGGGGCGATCGCCGTCAACGTAATGAAGGCGGTGGAACAGTACCCCGACTACATCCGCCAGTCCTGCGAAAGCGGGGCGGACGCCGTGGTGGTCGGTGCCGGTCTGCCGCTCGACCTGCCCGAGCTCACCACCGATTTCCCCAAGACCGCGCTGATTCCCATTTTGTCAGACGTCCGGGGCATCGCCGTCATTCTGAAAAAGTGGATGCGCAAGAACCGCCTTCCGGATGCCATCGTGATCGAGAATCCGCGCTTTGCGGGCGGTCACCTGGGATCGCCGACTGCCGACCGTATCAACGATCCGTCCTATGCGTTCCCCACTGTGCTCGAAGGCACGCGCGAGCTATTCAAGCAGCTGGACCTGGAAAAAGAAAACATTCCGCTGATTACGGCGGGCGGCATACACAGCCACGAACAGTTCAAGCAATTGCTGTCCTTGGGTGCCAACGCCGTGCAGATGGGCACGCCCTTCGCCGTGAGCGAAGAAGGCGATGCTCACATCAACTTCAAGCGCGTTCTGGCCGAAGCCAAGCCGGAAGACATCGTCACCTTCATGAGCGTGGCCGGTTTGCCGGCGCGTGCAGTACGCACGCCCTGGCTGGCCAACTACCTGGAGAAAGAAGCCAAACTGCAGAGCATCGCCAAGGTGAAGCCCTGCACGGTTGCTTTCGATTGCCTGGCACAGTGCGGACTGCGCGACGGGATCGCCAAGCAAGGCCAGTTCTGCATCGATACACGCCTCGCTTATGCGCTGGCGGGCGACGTCAACCGCGGCCTGTTCTTCCGGGGTGCCGAGAAGCTTCCTTTCGGTAATGCGATCCGCCCGGTGCGTGAACTGATTGAATATATGTTGACCGGGTTGCGTCCCGCATTGGCAGCCGTCAGCAATCCCGGCGTACGCCTCATGCCGGAACCCGTTCCCGCTTGAGTCTGCGATTCGGGTCGCGCCGCCATGCTATTGGCGACTGCGACCTGATAGAAGGGCATAGCAATGGTTGATGGAAAGCGCCGCTAGATGCGGCGCTTTCGCTATTCAGCCTGCCGGCGTGGACTCGTCTTGCGGACAAGGGCGCTGGGTCAGGGCTACGAGTGCACCCACGAACAAAAGCGTGGCGGAGACCCCGAGGCCGATCGACAGACTCCCCCAGCGGTCGCTGATCCAGCCAGCGCCGACAGGACCGACGGTTTGGCCGAAAGCAAACAAGCTGGTGACGACTGCCAGCCCGCTGCCCCATGAATGACGCGGCAGATTTGCTTTTACAAACGACGTGGCCGCGGCCGGCACCATGAAAACGCTCACGCCGACCAGCGCCGCGGAGGCCCATAAGCCGATCACCGACGGCGCGATCAGCGGTAACGCAGCACCGGTACCCAGTACGGCCATCGTCGCAGCCATAGGTATTCCATCCCCGCGACCATTGAATACGCGCCGCCACAGCATGGGCGCCAACAGGGTCATCATGCCCAGCAAGCTCCACATGACGGAGGTGACAACGGCAGGGGCAAGGCCTCTTACCGGACTCTGTCGCAGCCAAGCGATGATGAAGGTGATGTAGGCAATGTAGCCCAGGCCGAAGAGGAAATACGCCAGAAATTCGGGTACGCAAGGGCGCCACGCCCAACCGGCTTTCATTCCGGGAACATTGGGTTCATCGATGCGACGTGCTGCAATGATGGACAGCAGGGCCAGTGGAAGACAGGCCGCGCCGATGGTGATCCAGGCCCACGTCCAGGCTTGCGCACCAGCCCATTCGAACAGCCAGGGCAGCAGCGCCCCGGTGCTGAACATGCCGATTCCGCTACCGCTGAAGAACACGACGATGGCGCGCGTACCAAGCACGCCGGCGAGTACGCCACCGCAAATGAAAGCGCCCGCGCCCCCTGCACCCGCTAGAAAGCGGTATACGCTCAGCAAGGTGAAGTCACGGGTAATGCCGGTGAGTACCAGGGACAGTGTGGTGACAATGACGCCCGCAATAAATAGCCGCCGATTGCCAAATCGCTTCACTGCGGCGATGGTCGCCAGTGCGCCCAGCAGGTAACCCAGAGCGTTGGCGGTGTTAAGCCATCCCGCCTGGGCATAGTTCAAACCCAGGTCGGTCTGCATGGCGGGGAGGATCAATGCATAGGCGAAGCGGGCAAAGCCCACCGCCACGGCGGCGGCGCCGGACAGCGCCCAGGGTAGTAAAGCGGGTGTCACTCTGCGTTGTCTCGTTGTTGTTTTCGTTACCGCGTTGCATGTGCATCGCTTCATTCGATGATAGCAGCCCGTCGTTGTCCCGGGGTGGGCCCTCTGGGCACAGGCCTTGCTTCAGGGTCTGCGTGCGGCACTCTTGCCGCGATATCAAGGAGCAATTCAATGAACGAAGACACCATCAAGGGACAATGGAAGCAACTCAAAGGTAAGGCCAAAGCCGCCTGGGGTGATCTGACCGATGATGAGCTCACACAGGTCGAGGGCAACGCCGAGCAGCTGTCGGGGTTGATCCAGGAACGTTATGGCCGCACCCGCGAGGCCGCGGATCGCGAAGTGAAGGAATTCTTCGACAATAATCGCGGCCCGTACTGACAGCCGGCGTAAAACGCCCAGCCCTCCGCCTTGCACAGCGCTGCTTTGCGGAGGTGAAGACAGAGAAACCGTACCGCTCAACTTGCGGCCGCCATCCCGGGATCGGCGCCGCGACCGCAGACCATGCGTCTGCGGTTTTTTTTTCGCTTGTTCAAACAGGTTTCCGAATTTCTCTTTAATAACCGAATGTTTCAGTTTATGATGCGAAAGTTTGAGTAGCAAATATCGCTGACGGAACGGTAAGCCGTTCTTGCGTATCCCCACACTCACTCCTTGCATTTTTTGCCGCGCGTATCGGGTAGTACCTGTTCGAACCATGCACAAAGTTCTGCAACTGTTAGGCGATGACAGTCCGTTCGGGCTGATCCTCCTCGATCAGGACGGTACGGTCAGGCATATGAACGAACGTATGCAGGCATGGGCAGGCAGGGACATCAGCCAGTGGATGGAGAAAGGCCTGTTGGCCCTGTTGGGCGATGCAACCGCTGCCGATTGGAACCCTGCCGGCACTTATGCCGCGCCCCTGCATGCAGGCCAACGCCGTTTCCACTGTTTGCTGTGTCTGCCTTTTCAAGATCCCACTGAAGGGCCCGGCCATGTGCTGGTCTTTTACGAAGAGGATGAAACGGAAGGGTTACGGTTGGGCTTTAGCTTGATGATGAAGCATCTGGAGAAGATCGAACTCGAGCAACAGCGGCTGGTGGAGGAGCTCGAACGCACGAATAATCACTTGCTGCACGCGGAGAAGATGGCCGGCATCGGGCAGTTGGCGGCAGGCGTGGCGCACGAGATCAACAACCCCATCGGTTACGTGTTTTCCAACCTCAAAACGCTTGCCGGTTATATGCACGACATGCTGCGTATCATCGATGCAGCCGATGAGGTCAGCAACATCGACGAACTGCGCGCATTGAAGCGCACGCTCGATTACAACTACATCCGCAACGATGTCGAGGCGCTGATCGAAGAATCCGAAGACGGCATCGGCCGGGTGAAGAAGATCATCAACGCCCTCAAGGACTTTTCCCATATCGACGAAGATGGCTTCCGAGAATCGGATCTGCATCGTGCCATCGATGCCACGCTCAACATCGTCAATAACGAGATCAAGTACAAGGCGCAGATCGTCAAGTGCTACGGCATCCTGCCGTTAGTCGAGTGCGATATCTCGCAAATCAACCAGGTCATACTCAACCTGGTCATGAACGCCGCTCAGGCACTGCAGGAGTTCGGTGCCATCACTGTCCGTACCGGACATGAAGGCGAATGGGTGTGGATCGACATTGAAGACACAGGCCGCGGTATGGAGCCTTCGGTGATGGAGCGCATCTTCGATCCCTTTTTTACAACCAAGCCAATGGGACAGGGCACCGGCCTGGGGCTGTCGCTGTCGTTCAGCATTGTGCAGAAGCACCGCGGCCGCATCGACGTCAAGAGCAATCCCGGCACGGGAACCTGTTTCCGTGTCTGGCTGCCGGTGAAACCGGGCGTTGCCGGGAAGGTGCCGTCGTGCACGGGGGGGAATAAGTGAGATGAATATGTCGGACATCGCGTCAGTCGTTCATACGGGTACACTTTTACTGGTCGACGACGAGGAGAACGTCATCAACAGTCTGCGACGGGTACTGCGCAGCCAACCGTATCGCGTTCTTTCTGCCAACAGCGGTCCCGCGGCCCTGGCCATACTCGAGGCTGAAGAGGTCGACGTCATCATTTCCGACAGTCGTATGCCGGGCATGGACGGACCCGCGCTACTGGCTCAGGTTCAAGACCGCTGGCCGGCCGTTATGCGCATTCTTCTGACTGGGTATTCCGACCTGAAGGCGACGATCAAGGCGATCAACTCGGGCAACATTTACCGCTACATAAGCAAGCCGTGGGACGACGTCGAGCTTGCGCTGGCGATCGAGCAGGCGCTGGCATATCGGCGGCTGGAGCAAGAACGCGATCACTTGCGTACGATTACGCAGGAGCAAAACGTCGCGCTGCAGCATGCCAACGCCACGCTCGAAACTCGCGTAGCGGAACGTACCCTGGAACTTGATCACACCGCCCAGTTGCTGCAGCGGGCCAACGAGGAGCTGCATCGAAGCTACGTAACGGCGACTGAGGTATTCTCGTCCCTGCTGAACCAACGGTTTCCGCCAAACCGTCAGACCAATCAGAAAGTCATGACGGTCGTTCGTGGTTTTTGCAAATCGCAGAATCTGCCGCCGGCGCTGATCGACGATATCGCCATTGCAGCGGCGCTGTACAACATTGGCAAGCTCACCTGGGACGACACGCTGATCACGACGCCTGTCGAGAAGCTGGACAAGCAACAGCGCGACCGATACCGCGATTATCCCAATGTCGGCGAGAGCGTGCTCATGGCCTTGGAGCCGGCCCAGGAAGCCGCCCGATTCATTCGGCATCACCAGGAACGATGGGACGGTGCCGGTTTCCCCGATGGCTTATCGGGGCACGATATTCCCCTTGGTTCGCGCATTCTGAAGCTGGCGGTCGATTTCGTCGAAATGCAGATGGGCATGATCCTGCATCGGAAGCTGACGCCCGAGGAAGTGGTTCAGGTCATGCCCAAATACGCAGGCCGTCTGTACGATCCGGAACTCTGCGCGCGTTTCGTCGAACTGGCGGTCGTACTGGAGGGCGAATCCGACTACGCCGAAGGCAAGGTGTTGGTCGTCAACACGGTAGGGCTGGAACCCGGCATGGTCATCATGCGGGATCTCCATTCTTCCAGAGGGACTCTGCTCCTGAAGGCGGGTACGGTCCTCACGGAAAAACTGGTCGACAAGCTGCAAGTCTTCGAACATAACGAGGGGACGACACTCACGCTTCATGTACGGAGACCGGAAGAGAGCGAGCATGAGCCGCCCAGGGCGTAAACCACGCAGCACGGAGGCGCTACAAGCGAAGCACCGTCAGCGGCCTCTCTCCCGTTTTCCCGCTTATCTCGTTGCCTGCACCCTGATCTGGACGGGCCTGGTCGGACTCTCAGAGAACTTCGTCTCCGAAGTCGAGCCGTCTTTCGGTGTGCTCGTTCCGCTGCACTGCGCGGTCATCTTCATTCTCTGCGGCGGCGCCATACTCGCTGCGGGATGCCAAGCGGCGATTTCCCGCGTCCTGGCCGCTTGCGGCTTGCTGGCCAGCCTGTACTGGCTGGGCGACGGGATATTCCATTTTTCTACGCTGCATGTTTCGCCTCTGGATCCCGCGCGGCATTTGCACGAGCAGTGGGCGCTACTTCTGGGCGGCGTGGCTCTGGGCGCGGCATGCTGCACCATGGGCGCGCGCGGACGGTTCGTAGCACGCCTCATGGCAGTGGTCGTGATCGTTGCCGCCGTCGCGTTGCGATTCTATTCGGGCTGGTCGGAAGAGCCGGTCACTGTGTCGGATACCGCCAATCTCAGGTCGATGTTGGGAGTGCTTGCGGGTCTGGCTGTGCTGTCGCTGAGCTACCGCCGTATTCCCAATAATCCTTTCACGCATCGGGTGGTCGCCCTGACCGGCATCACGGGCAGCTTGGTCGCCGTACTTGCCTGGTACGCCATTACCACAGAGGATCGGCAGCTGGCGGTGAGGCATACCGAAATCATGGCTGAACGTACGGCTTACGTGGTCGAGACGACGATCAAGGCGCAGGAAGCACGGGTGGCGCGGATGGCGGAGCGATGGGGGATTCTGTCGGTGCCCCCGCTGCTGCTGATCCAAGGAGAATTCCGTGGCTATCTGCGCGATGAGCCCGCACTGGATCTGGTGGCGTTTCTGGACCGCGGCGATCGCGTCCTCTGGGCGGATGGCGATCTGCGCACCATGGAATGGTTGGCCAGTGCCTTGGGCGAACAAAAGCTCAAAACGTGGTTGAGTCAGGTAAGGGAAGGTGGCGCGCCGCGCTTTAAATCTTGGCCGGTTTCATCGAGCGAGAAGGTGCCTGCGGTGACGGCGGCACCTTTGCGGGGGCCGGTTTTTGATGGCGGACTGATTATTACCGTGCATGATCTGCCCCGGCTGCTGGTCAACGTGCTGGGGCGGGCACAGCGGCCCGTTTACCTGCGCCTCCAAGAGGATGATCACCTGCTGTACACGGGCACGACTCCCGAGGAAGAGGGTGTGATCATCACGGAGCGGCCGCTGGTTGTGCATAACGATCTGGTATGGCGGCTGTCCGCCTGGCAATCGAATTCCTGGCGCAACGCTTTCCTTGATCCGCTCCCCGAGCTGTTGCTGCTCGTCTGTCTGATATTCACTCATCTTCTCACGCGCTCCCATCTGCTTATGGCCGCGTTGCAGGAACGCTCGCGGCTATTGCAGCATGGTGCGCTGCACGACGACCTGACTGGCCTGCCGAATAAAAAACACTTGGTCCGGCACCTGCGCCGCACCGCCAAGGCGGTACCTCCGGAAGACGATATCTGTGTGGTGTTGTTCGACCTGTACGGGTTGCAGCTCATCAACGACTCCATGGGGCACGATGTCGGCGACGATATCCTGAAGATGGTGTCGGAGCGTATTTTGGCCGTCACGAACGGTGCCGGGTTTGTCGCGCGCCTGCAGGGTGACGAGTTCGTTACGGTACTGCCTCGCGTCCCGTTTGCCGACGCGATCACAATCACCGAAAAGACGATCGAGGCAATCGCCGAACCTTATGTCTGGAACAACCTTGAATTGCGTTTGTCGTGCAACGCCGGCATCGCAATTCGTACGCCCGATCACACGGATCTGATGGTTCTGGTGCGGGAAGCCGATCTCGCCACTATGCGGGCCAAGCAGGAAGGGCGCAGCACCTGGTTCCAGTACTCGGCAGAGTTGGGGGAAGAGGTCAGCGAACGGCTGGCGCTCACCAACGAGCTGCAAAAGGCAATAGAACGGGACGAGCTGACCATTCACTACCAGCCGCTAGTCGACGGCCACACTGGCGAGGTGGCCGGTATCGAGGCGCTGCTTCGCTGGCCGCATCAAGAACGCGGATACGTACCGCCCGTCGTTTTCATTCCGCTAGCCGAACAGTCCGGCCTGATGGTGGCGCTCAGCCGTTGGGTGCTCGATGTGGCGTGTCGCGACATCGCCACCTTGCGCCGCCGCGGCTGGACGGATTTTCCCGTGATGGTCAACATCTCGCCCTCGCACTTCCTTCGTACCGGTTTCGTCGATACCGTGCAGCAGGCGCTAGACCGGCACCTGGTGCCCGCCCAGTGCCTCGAATTGGAGATCACGGAAGGTGTGCTGCTTGAGAACAGCAATTACGTAATCGACAAGCTGCACGAGCTGAAGCGCCTGGGTGTCAAGATTTCGATTGATGACTTCGGTACCGGATATTCCAGCCTGAACTACCTGAAGAATCTGCCCGTCGACAAGATCAAGATCGACCGTTCTTTTGTGAATGAAGTGATCAGCGATCGCCACGACGCTGCGATTACGCGAGCCATCATCGTGCTGGCGCATCATTTGAACATCAAGGTTGCGGCGGAAGGGGTGGAGACCGAATCACAGTACTGGTTCCTGAAACGGAATTTCTGCGACGAGTTCCAGGGCTTCCTGTTCGCCGAGGCGATGTCGTTCGACGAGCTGACCGAACATCTGCTGATTGCGGGCGGGCGCTTTACGCTGCCCTTCACGCCGGACAACGCCAATGTGGATCGCAGCCTGCTGCTGTTGGACGACGAAGAAAACATACTGCGGGCGCTTACGCGTGTGCTGCGACGCGACGGCTACCACATCCTGACAGCCCGAACACCTCAGGAGGCCTTCTCGATTCTGGCGTCTCACAATGTACGGGTGATTCTTTCGGATCAGCGCATGCCCGAAATGACCGGTACGGAATTCTTCAGCCGCGTGAAGGAAATGTACCCGGAGACGGTCAGGCTGATTCTTTCCGGCTACACCGAACTGAAGTCTGTCACTGAAGCGATCAACCGTGGCGCGATCTACAAATATCTCACCAAACCCTGGGACGACCAGGAACTGCGCAGCGAGATCGCCCAAGCCTTCAAAATGACCACCACGCAGAAGGAAGCCTGACCCCGCTGTCGGCACGCCGCTTGCCTCCGTGGCGGTTCACCGGGGGAGGGCAATGGACGCAACGGCCTGGGTCATGGCGGCCCATATCGTCACATTGGGAATCTGGAGCGCAGCGCTGCTGATCCTAGCGGGCCTGCTGGCCGATGCGCCGCCACACCATGAGCATTCGGCCGTCAACCGGCATCGCGTCATGTGTCGATATGCCTTCGTGATGCTGGGGTCGCCGAGCGCCGTGCTGGCGATCATTACGGGCTGTGCGCTGGTTTATTTGCGGGGCGTCGACGGATCTTGGTTGCTGGCCAAGCTGGCGATCGTATCGCTGCTGGCGCTGTACCACGCCTACTGCGGCAAGCGCCTGGATGCCGAAGGCATGGAAGGCGTGCGTGCGCGGCCCCGACGCCATCATCCGCTACTGATCGCCGTGCCCGTGGCGCTCATAGGCGCGGTCCTCATGCTGGTGCTTGCCAAGCCCGACGTGGTGCTCGAATACCAGCTCCCCGCCAAGCCAGCCGGCCATGGCGACCAGAGCGGCACCGAGCAAAGACAGATACAGACCTCCAGCCTCGATACCGAGCTGTGGGTCCTCCAGACGGGATAGCCAGTTGATGAAGCCTACGGCCAGCAACATGACCGCCATGACGAAATGGCTCCATCCCGCAGCGCGATGGCGGATTCCCCGAATGATCAGGAGCTCCAACGTTCCGACGAGGCCTGCGAATAGCCCGAGCGCGGTTCCAGCTCCGGCCAGCCACAACGACACACGCGCCCAGAAGGGATCCCCCAGTGCGAGATATGCGAGATCGGTGAAGACCACACCCATCAAAAAGGCGATGGGGAACGGCACGACCATGGGGTGGATCGGATGGCGCGCGATGGCGACAGCGCTGCGCGTGCCCAGGGGCAGGGGATGTCCCAGTTTTTTCATGACGATGTCCAGGCGGAGAGGCAGGTCAAATTCGACGGCCCGATGCTGGCAACCGCCATGCCGGGCGCTGTGGCTTGGACTCGTTGTCCTGCTGTCAGGTTGCGTGCAGGGTCCGCTTTCCGCTTTGGATCCTGCCAGCGCCGTCACGCGGTCGGTCGCCACACTATGGTGGGTGATGGCCGCCGGGACGGGGGTAATTCTGCTGCTCATGGTCGGACTTGCGATCTGGGCGGTGCATCGGTCACCTCCACAGGATAAGGACAGGAAGGGAGTTCGCCTGTTGCTCGTACTGGGCGGCCTGGTCCTGCCCGGAACGGTGATCGCCGCCTTACTCGTGGCAGGGCTGCGGCTGGACCAGGCGCAATGGCCACCCGGTGTGCGGGCCGAGGCCGACCAGGCGTTTCAGGTGGACATAGTGGCGCACCAATGGTGGTGGGAGGCCCGGTATCCCGGAGCAACGGCGGGGCCGGACGACGGCACTGTGCGCACGACGGTGAACGTGCTGCACGTGCCGGCGGGCGTGCCGATACATGTGCGGATTATGTCGACCGACGTCATACACGGCTTTTGGGTGCCGCGGATTGCCGGCAAGCTGGACGCGGTGCCGGGGCGGGTGAACCGAATTCGGCTGATGGTGGACGAACCTGGCGAATATGCGGGCGTCTGTGCCGAGTTCTGTGGGGACGGTCACGCAGGTATGCGCTTCACGCTGATCGCGCACCCGCCGGAGCAATTCGCGGCACGTCTGGCCGAGCTAGCGGAGGCGCGACCATGAACGAGGACCGTTCGGCGATTGCCCGCCACCATGAACTCGAAGCGGTGTGGGGTTCGCCGTCAGGTTTGGCCCGCCTGTCTACCGTTAATCACTCCGACGTTGGCAAGCGCTTCATCATTGCGTCCCTGATTTTCTTCTTGGTGGGGGGCGTGTTGGCCATGATGATACGCACGCAATTGGCCGCGCCCGATAACGCCTTCATGGAAGCCGGCGTCTACAGCCAAGTCTTCACCATGCATGGCACGATCATGATGTTCCTGTTCGCGATACCCATGCTGGAAGGCTTCTCCTTCTATCTGCTGCCCAAGATGTTGGGTGCCCGGGATATGGCGTATCCGCGCCTGGGCGCCTTTGCGTGGTATTGCTATCTGTTCGGCGCCACCATGGTGGTGTTGAGTCTAGTTCTAGGGCTGGCGCCGCGCAGTGGCTGGTTCATGTATGTGCCGTTGTCCAGCGGCCGGTACAGTCCCGACATTGCGAACGATATCTGGCTGATCGGCATCACCTTTGCCGAAATCTCGGCCGTGTGTGGCGCCGTGGAGTTGCTGACCACGATCTTGCGCATGCGGGCGCCCGGCATGAAGCTGTCCCAGATGCCTCTTTTCGCCTGGTATATGTTGGTTACTGCGGGCATGATGCTGCTGGGCTTCCCGCCGCTTATCCTCGGCAGCATTCTGCTGGAACTCGAAAGGGCGTTCGGCTGGCCGTTCTATGATCCCTCGCTCGGCGGGGATGCCGTGTTGTGGCAGCACCTGTTTTGGCTATTCGGCCACCCCGAGGTTTACATCATTTTCGTACCGGCGGCCGGCATGGTCACGGCGATGCTGCCGACTTTCGCAGGACGCCCCATCGTTGCGTATCGATGGGTGGTGGCCAGCGTCGTAACGATCGGCATACTGAGCATGGTGCTTTGGGCCCACCATATGTTCACCGTCGGCTTGTCGATACCGGCCGCGGGGTTTTTCTCGATCGCCAGTACGCTGATTGCCATTCCCACGGCAGTGCAGTTCTTTGTGTGGATTGCGACGCTGTGGCGGGGGAGGGTGCGGTGGGAGCTGCCGATGTGGTTCATGGCGGGCTTTTTCGTGACTTTCATCGTAGGCGGCCTAACCGGTGTGATGATCGCACTGGTACCGTTCAATTGGCAGGCACACGACACCCACTTCATCGTGGCGCATTTGCACTACGTGTTGGTCGGCGGCATGGTGTTTCCTGTGATGGCCGCCGCCTACTATTGGCTGCCGCACTTTACCGGTCGCATGCCGTCGCGGCATCTTGGCAAGACGGCGTTCTGGCTGGTGTTCGCGGGTTTTCACATCACCTTTCTGCCCATGCATATCACCGGCTTGGCCGGTATGCCTCGACGGGTGCATACCTATCCCGCGGACATAGGATGGGATGCGCTGAACCTGTTGTCGTCCGTGGGCGGATTCATACAAGCCATTGGCTTTCTGGTTTTCGTTGTCGACATTATTCTGCATGTGCGTGGCGGCGCGCTGGCACCGCGCAATCCTTGGGCCGCCGGCTCACTTGAATGGGCCATGCCCACTCCCGCGCCTTCCTACAATTTTGCGAGCGTGCCGGATGGCGACCTTCCGGAACCTCTGTGGTCGGATCCGGAACTGCCGGTCGACGTGGCGGCCGGTCGGCGCTGGCTGGCCGAACCCTCGGCAGGGCGGCGGCTCACCTTGTCTACAGATACGATGAGCGGTCGTGCCGAGAGCGTCATCGTGCTACCTGGATCCAGCTGGTGGCCATTGGCTGCGGCGCTTGCGACGGGCGGTTTCTTCCTGGGAGTCTTGCTGAAACTGTATGCCGCTGCCCTGGTGGCGCTTGGCGTGGCGCTGTTGTTCTTCTTCTGTTGGGCTTGGGCCACCGGCTCGCGCGTGGATGCAGGAGACGTGAAGGCGAAGGAGGGCGTCCGCCTACCCTTGCATTACGAGCACGCGGCGGGCGCCCCCGGCTGGCACGGCCTGGTCTATGCCTTGATTGCCGATGCCGCGGTATTGGGTTCCCTCGTCTTCGCGGCGGTTTACTTATGGGCGGTCGCCCCCGGCTGGCCGCCGCCGCAATATGCAGAAGTGGCATTGTGGGTGTTGGGGGCCGCCGTAGCGTGCTCGCTGTTGGTTTTGATGGCCAGCCGCTATGCCGGACGATCGTTGAGGAAGTCGGGTCGCAGCGAGCCAGTACCAGGCGAACTAATATCGAGCGAACCGGTATCAAGCGGATCGGGACGGGCGGGGCCCCTCCCGACGCACGCGCTGTGGACGCATGCGCTGGGATTGCTGCTGTTGCTCGCAGTCCTGGTCTGGGCGATCGGCGCGCTGCCCGCCGGAGACACGCATGCTCAGGCCGCCGTCGCGGCGGCACTGCTCTGGTACGCGGCCATACACGTTGGGGCGGCATTGCTCATGTCGCTCTTCCTGCTGCTGCGCTGGAAATCGGGTTTCGTATCGGCGCGCCGCAATCTTGAACCACGCGTAGTCTGGCTGTTCGGACACTACAGTGCCGCCAGCGCCGTGTTCTGCCTGATTCTGGCGGCGCTGCCTGCAATTCTGGATTGAACTGAGACTTGAGTCAGGCTGATCGCCGTCATTGGGTAGCCATAGCGATTTCTGATAATGTTCACGCTTTTGAAAGGCGTGTGGCATGGTGGACGTGATTTTCCGCCTCCTGGGCGGGATCGGTTTGTTTCTGCTGGGCATGGCACTGCTGTCCGATGGGCTGGTGGGTTTCGCCGGGGCGGCACTGCGGCGGGCCCTGTTACGCTTCACCGGCACGCCTTGGCGCGCGTTCACCTCCGGCGCACTGACGACCTTGCTCATTCAATCGTCCACGGCAACGACCGTGACGCTCATCGGCTTCGTCAGTGCCGGCTTGATCGGCTATTCACAGGCCATCGGCGTGGTGATCGGCGCGAGCCTGGGCACGACGGCGACTGGCTGGGTCGTCGCAGGCCTGGGGCTGAAGGTCAACCTGGGCTACTACACCTTGCCGCTGATTGGCGTGGGTGCCTTCCTCCGACTGCTGGGCCGTGGGCGGTGGCGCCATATGGGGCTCGCGCTGGCAGGATTCGGCATGCTGTTCCTGGGCTTGGCGGGTATGCAGGAAGGCATGCAAGGCTTAGGCGACAGATTCGACCTGAAGGCACTGCCTGAACAAGGCCTCTGGGCGCATGTGCTGGCGATGTTGGCCGGGGTGGCGCTTACCACAGTGCTGCAGTCATCCACTGCAGCGGTGGCTACCACGCTTACCGCTTTGCATGCGGGAACGCTTGGTTTCGATCAGGCTGCCGCGGTGGTCGTTGGGGCGGCGATCGGAACGACTCTGACGGGCGCGCTGGTGACCATCGGCGGCACGGTGGCAGCTAAGCGCACCGCCCTCGCGCATATCCTCTTCAATCTGGCCAGCGGTGTGGTCGCGATCATATTGTTGCCGGTCTTCCTCGCCTTGCTGGGCTGGCTGAATACCCATGCCCATCTAGAGCCCGGTGCGATGAGCCTGGCCTTTTTTCATACGCTATTCATTGCCGTGGGCGTGCTGCTTTTCATGCCCTTCGTCATGCGTTTTGAACGTTTGGTGGCTCGGCTTCTACCGGAGCGCAAGCAGGACATGGGCCGCCATCTTGACGCTAGTGCACTGGGCGTTCCCTCCGTCGCACTGGAGGCGTCGCAGCGCACACTTGAATCCATTACGCATCAGCTGGTCGACATACAACGTGGGTTGCTGGATCAGCCGCTGAACGATGCGGCGCGTGATACCCTGCGGCATGCGCAAGATGCGCTGAACGAGGCGCTGCAGTTCATTGCGCGGCTTCCGCCGTTGGAGCATGAAGCAGATCTGCATCGCCAACGCGTCGCCCAGTTGCATGCCATCGACCACTTGTTGCGTCTATGCGGCCGCTTGCAGAGCGCCCCGGATCCTGGGGTGTTTCAAGACGGCGAAGCCATCGACGATGTACGGGAACGCATGAAGCGTTTATTGGATTTGGTGCACGACGGCATTGACGGCCAGGCGTCGCTGGACTGGGTCACGATACTGGAAGAACAAAGCGTGCAGCTGACCGTAGCGGCCCAGATCGTGCGGGAGCGTCTGCTGGAGTCGGGGTCCTCGGATGGCGGGCTGGCGCGCGCACTACAGCTAACGGATGCCTTGCGCTCCTTGGAACGTTCGGCGGGTCATGTCCAGCGTGTTTGCCACTACCTCATGGCGGGCCGTCAGGCCCCTGTAACCTGAGTCTATTCATGACAGAACAGAACCCTGCTAGTGAATCTCGACAGACCAGCGCCTCTCGTGCCACCGGAGGCGGCCTGAATGCGGAACTGGTGGCCGTGATCGTCGCGGTGACGCAGGGCATGCCACGCGTACTCGTACGTGACGCCGGCCACGCCTTGCCTGCGGGGCCATTCGAGTCTACACACCGTTCTCTACAAGCAGGCTTGCGGTCGTGGGTGGAGGAGCAGACGCATCATCCTCTTGGCTATGTTGAGCAGCTCTACACCTTTGCCGACCGGGATCGCGCCAACGCGGCCGGGCAACGTATCATTTCCGTAAGTTATCTTGGCCTGACGCGTGAGAAAAAACCGGCAGAGGGCGAGACTGCCAGCTGGCAGGACTGGTATCGCTATTTTCCCTGGGAGGATTGGCGAGAAGGCGCCCCCGCTTTGATTCTTGACGAAATCCTTCCCACTTTGCAGGAATGGGTGGCGGATGGAGAGGGCGAGTCGGAACGTGCCCGCAGGCAACGACGCGTTGCGCGCAGTTTCACGGCGGATCCCGAATCCTGGAACGAAGAGCTTGTTCTCCAGCGTTACGAGCTGCTTTACGAGGCGGGCAGGGTACCGGAAGCGACACGCGGCCGGCCTACCGACCGCAGCATGATTCCCGGCACGGCCATGCCGCACGATCATCGACGCATCCTTGCGACGGCCATGGCGCGCTTGCGGGCAAAGATACGCTATCACCCGGTGGTCTTCGAGCTCATGCCGGAGACCTTCACGTTGTGGCAGCTTCAGCAGGCGTTTGAAGCCGTAGCAGGCCGTTTACTGCACAAGCAGAATTTCCGCCGCTTTATCGAGCAGCAGGCGCTAGTGGAAGAGACGGGAGCGGTGGAACGGGGCGTTGCCGGCCGGCCCGCCAAGCTGTTTCAGTTCCGTCGAGACGTCATGGCAGACCGCGCCATTGCGGGGACGAAACTTCCTCTCGCGCGCTAGCGTCGTTTTTTCGCAGCAGAGTATTGACGCCGACTTATGCTCAGGATTAGCATAAGTAATCGCCGGAAGGATGCGGTTCGTAACATTCTTCCGGCTTTCAATCACGGCTATATATACTCAAGATGAGCATAATTAAGGAAAAGCAGTCTCCGGTTCAGCCCCCGGCGGTGGAGGCGATGACGGATCAACACGTGGCACCGTTGGCTGACGTGATGCTGGAGCCGCTGCTGCGGCAAACGCTATTGGAAGACCTGGGGCGCGCCGGAGATCTCACCAGCAATTTGATTATTCCTGCCGATGCGACGGCGTCACTCAAAATCGCGGCGCGGACGGAAGGGGTGCTGGCCGGTATAGATCTCGCCCGTATCGCTTTCGCTCTAATGGATCCGAGCATCCGCTTCGAGCCGCGGCTGCGCGACGGCGCCCGCTTGAAGGCTGGCGACGAGCTGGCGCGAGTCGAAGGCCCCGCGAGGGCGATTCTGTCGGCCGAACGAACAGCCTTGAACTTCCTGGGGCATCTGAGCGGCGTGGCGACGGCAACAGCCAGGATTGCGGATGCCATTCGCCCCTATGGCACACGCGTCACTTGCACGCGCAAGACGTTGCCCGGCCTTCGTATGGTGCAGAAGTACGCAGTGCGGGTCGGCGGAGGCAGCAATCATCGCTATGGACTGGACGATGCCGTGCTGATCAAGGACAACCATGTGGCCGTCGCCGGCGGTGTGCGTGCAGCCGTGGAACGGGCGCGGCAGGGCGCAGGCCATATGGTCGCTATTGAGCTGGAAGTAGACACGCTGGAGCAACTCGCAGAAGGATTGGACGCTGGCGTGAATATCGTGTTGCTGGACAACATGTCTCCGGAGATGCTTCGCGAGGCCGTACGCCTGGTAGATGGTCGTGCGGTCACTGAGGCGTCGGGCCGCGTGACTGCGGACACGGCGGTCGCCATGGCCCAGGCGGGGGTGGACTACATCGCCGTTGGCGCCATCACACACAGTGTGGCGGTACTGGATATCGGACTGGACGTCGTGACGGATGCGAGCCATGGGTAAGCACAAGGTCTGGCATCGCTGGAGCGTCGTCGCCGCGGTAACACTGATGGCCGCTGCGGTGGTCGGTGTGGCGCGCAGTGGGCATTCCGAGACGCCGGTGCCACGCCCCTGGCCAGCGGGACCCGTTACGCTGGTGGTGACATTTCCGCCGGGCGGAGGAACGGACACGCTGGCGCGTCGCCTGGCCGACCGGTTGCAGCACCGGCTCGGCCAGCCGTTCGTAGTGGAAAACCGCTCCGGCGCCAGCGGGAACATCGGGGCACAGGCTGTCGCACGCGCTGAACCGGATGGCCACACCCTGCTGGTGGCGAACAGTTCTTATGCGATCAATCCCGCCGTTTTCTCCGAGCTGGGATTTGATCCCGCCCAGGATCTGACCGGCGTTGTTAATTTGGCGTATGTCCCTTCCGTTATCGTCACCGCGAAGGACTCGCCCTGGCCCGACCTGCAATCTGTCGTGGACGCCGGGCGTTCACGCAGCGGCGAACCGGCACCTGCTTATGCCTCTTGCGGCAACGGTACACCGCAACACTTGGCGGCCGGCATGCTAAATCAGAGCACTGCATCGCAGTGGCTGCACGTGCCTTATCGCGGTTGCGGCCCCGCGCTGATCGATGTCCTATCGGGCACAGTAGGTATCGGAGTCGTGACCGCATCCAGTGCTTTGCCTCATATACAGGCCGGTACGCTGCGCGCGCTGGCGGTAACCTCAGCCGAACGTTCGGCATTGTTGCCGGATACGCCCACGGTAGCCGAGCTCGGGGTCACCGGGTACGAACTCAACCAGTGGCACGGCTTGTTGGCGCCAGCGGCCACCTCCGCTGAAGTTGTGCAGAACATTCATAGTGCGGTGAGCGAAGTACTTGCCACGCCCGAAATGCAGAAAGTACTGGCGGGCATGGGCTACGATCTCGCTGAAGGGGATGCCGCCGCTTTCCAGCGTATCGTTCATTCTGATCTGGAACGGTTTCGCTTGATTGCCCGCGGAATCGGCTTGCAGGGCAACTAACGCCGCATTCGGACGCGGTTGAGCGCATTCAACCGCGTTCAAGCGCATTTAACCGCGTTCACGCGTTCAAGCGCGGTCAACCTCGTTCGATTGGCGCCGCCCGCTGCTTGCACCATTCGCTCCAGGACCCTGGATACAGCGTGCCGCCCTTTAGCCCCGCGATTTCCATGGCCAACAAATTATGGCAAGCGCTGACGCCGGAGCCGCACTGGTGAATGACGCTTTCGGGGGCCGCGTCGCCCAGCACAGCCAAGAATTCGGTCCTGAGTTGGTCGGCGGGTTTGAAGCGGCCGTCTTCGGCAAGGTTTTCCTTAAAGAAACGATTCACTGCGCCGGGAATGTGTCCGCCGGTGGGGTCGATGGTTTCGTTCTCGCCGCGGTAGCGATCCGGGCTGCGCGCGTCCACCAATAGCCGCTCGCCGCGTTGCACATTAGCTAATACGTCGGTGAAGGTGACGGTAGGCATGGCCCGCTGACGTAGGCCCAGGTTGCCGCGTGGGTTTTGCGGTGTTTCTCGCGACAGCCTTCCACCGGCATCGAGCCAAGCTTGAATGCCGCCGTCCAGCACCTGAACCTTCTCGTGACCGATCCAGCGCAGTAACCACCACAGCCGTGAGGCGAACATGGAATCGCCCGCGTCATAGGCGATGATCAATGTGTCGTTGTCGGCGCCCAGGCCGGCCAGGCCATCGGCAAAAAGCTGTGGGTCTGGCAGCGGATGCCGGCCGTTCATGCCGGTGACGGGTCCACTGAGTAGTTCACCTACATCGGCGTGTACCGCATTGGGGATGTGTCCCTCGGCGTAGATTCGCTTGCCCTCGGCGGCGTCGACCAACGAATAGCGGCAATCCACCAGCAGAAGTTTCGTCTGAGCCTGTTGCAGCAGCTCGGCGAGTGAGGGAGCGTCGATCAGGGGAGGGAGGGTCATGGGGTTTCCTTGTAAGTCACCGGATTCCCTATTAGATCATCGCTTCGGCAGCCATTTCCAGAAGATGGCTGCGGCGGCGAATCCCAATCCGCTCACGGCGAGTACGCCGGAGACCAGGCCGGCCGCTCCGGCGATGGCGGATGCCAGTAGTGGGCCGCCGCAACTGCCGATATCCGTCATGAAGCGCCACAAGCCCAGGAATTGTGGTCGTCCGTCGGCAGGAGAAGCGTCGGCGCCGATGGTCATGACGAGCCCCGAGCCCAGTCCGTTGCCCAGCCCCAGCAACATGGTCGCCAGTAGAAAGGGCCAGAACCCATCGGTAAGCGGGATCAGCAGCAGCGCGACGCCCATGACGAACATGGACGGCGTGGCCACCCAGCGGCGTCCGTACTGGTCCATGATCTTGCCGGCGGGATAGAACAACAGCATGTCTATGGCGCCCATGGCGCCATAGATCACCGAGGTCGTAGCGGCGTCCAACATGATGTGTGCCGCCCATAGGGGGATGACGAGCTGCCGGCATGCGCGTAGGGCGGCTACCAGCAGGCAGCCCGTTCCGAGCGTAAGGAAAGCGTGGCGATGTGTGCGCAGGAGCGATAACAGGGTAACGCGTGATCGCGCGCTGTCAGTTGTACGTTCGTCCTCGCGCATGGTGCCTCTGTTGCGGCGGGACTCCAGATCCGGGAGGGTGAACGCCAGCGCGCCGGCGGCGGCGGCCGCCATAGCCGCCAGCCAGTAGGCGCCGTCCAGTCCCAACATCTGCATGATGGCCGCGCTGATGAAGGGGCTGATGAATAAGCCGATACGCATGACTCCGCCCAGGGTCGAGAGCGCGCGTGCGCGCATCGTTATCGGAACGACCTCCGTCAGATACGTTTGACGCGCCAACAGGAAAACCGCTTGCGACATACCAATCATGAATACGCCGATGCCGAACGCGAGCGGTGATTCCGCGGCCACGCAAAGAAGGAGCGCAATGATCGTGAACAATGCCGCGCCGGTCATGGCCCATCTTTCACCAAAGCGGGCGGTCAGGAGCGAGGCCGGGATGTTGTTCACCAGTGCGCCCACACCAGTCAGGGCCACAATAAGTCCGGCTTCTGCGATCGATGCCCCGAGTTCGCGAGCGGTAATGGCAATGACTGGGTAGACCGCGCCTTCCACCATGCCGAATAACAGGGAAGGGCCATAGGCGGGGATGGCGATCTTCCGGAGGCTGAAGGTGTTAGGTGTCGACACGATGAAGAGACTAGGTGAAAACACGTATTCTGACAGCCTCGACGCTACGTCGGCAAATCCAATGAGTACAGCGTTGCGCTCAGACCATGTATCGCGATTGTGTAGAAAGCGTAAGCGGTAGTAAGATATATTTCATATATATCTTTATAGGGAGTCGCGCATGGACATCGATCGTTTCAAGCATCAGCACGTGGACATACTGGAGCGGATCGACGCGCTGCGTCAGTTGGTGCGTAGCGGTATTGAGACAAATGCCCACATGATCGCGCAGCAAATCCACGCACTGGGAACGGTGGTGAAACTGCATCTGGCGATTGAGGATCGAATTCTGTATCCCGCCGTGCGTCAGTCTGAAGATGCACGCATTGCTTCGATGGGCGACACCTATCAAGAAGAAATGAAAGGGATCGCAAACGCCTATATTCGCTTTACGACAAAGTGGTCCAATGCAGCACGGGTAGCCGCTGAGCCCGAAACCTTCAGAGCGGAAGCGAATTCCGTGCTCAAAACTGTGTACCAACGAATGCAGCGGGAAAACCGGGAGTTCTATCCGGCGATCGAGCAGATGTAGGTGAACTTTCGGGCGGGTGCGGGATCTCGCGTGCCTCTTCTTTTCAGAACACAGAGTTTGAGCGCTGGAAGCAGGTCATCGCAGAGCGCAAAATTGGCCAGAACTGCAGTTCGCCGGGCCGTCAGAATAGCGCGAGCTGGCTGGCCCGACCGGGAACTTGGAAGGCGCTGCTATCGAGTTCGCGCCGCCGTCGGTTGAGGCCTGTTCGAGTACAGATGCGATGGAAGCGCTGACGCAGCATGTCGGCATAGACCCCGCCACCCGCCATACGCTGCCGATAGTCGGGATCGTAGTCTTTGCCGTTGCGCATGGCGCGCACCAGGTTCATGACGTGCGCCGCTTTCATGGGGTAATGCGCCTGTAGCCATTCCCGGAACAGCCCCGACACCTCGCGCGGCAGCCTGAGCACGACGTAGCTGGCGTCTGTGGCACCGGCTTGCTGGGCGGCGATAGCGACGCGCTCAAGGTCGTGGTCGGTCAGCCCGGGAACGACGGGAGCGATGATGACCCCCACCGGGATCCCTGCCTGTTTGAGTTCACGAATGGTGTCCAGCCTTGCGGCGGGTGTCGCCGCCCTGGGCTCCATGCGGCGTGCAAGTTCGCGATCTAGTGTGCCGATGGAGATCAACACCCGGACGAGATTGCGACGGGCCAGTCGGGCCAGGATGGGGATATCCCGCGTGATGAGGGCAGATTTCGTGGTGAGACTCACGGGATGGTTGTATTCGTCGAAGACCTCCAGCAGGCTGGCGGTGAGGCGCAACCGTTTTTCAATGGGCTGGTAGGGGTCGGTATTGGTTCCCATGGCGATGAGCTTGGGCTCATAGCCCGGGCGGGAAAGTTCGGTGCGCAGCACCTGCGCAGCGTTCTGCTTGGCGTATAGCCGCGTTTCGAAGTCGAGCCCGGGAGAGAGGTCCAGATACGCGTGACTGGGGCGGGCATAGCAATAAATGCAGCCATGCTCGCAACCACGATACGTGTTGATGGATTGGTCGAAAGGAATGTCCGGCGACGTGTTGCGGGAAATAATGCTGCGGGCGGTTTCGAGAGAAACCGTGGTGACCGGCCGGACCGTTGGAGGATCGGTGACGACCGCCTGGACTACGTTATGGACATCGGCGGGCGTGGCAGCGTCTTCGAGCGTACCACGCGGCCATGCCCAGTCGTCGGACACGGCATGGCGCGTATAGGCCTGGAACCGGGAAACCCGGTTGGAGAGGCTGCCTCGGCCTTTGAGAGGAACGACTTGCATGGGCTTCTCCGGATGCTGTATGGATATACAGTACATCGGTGAACCCTATATTGCAAGCCGTGTGTGTTACTTCATGTCAGCCAGTAAAGCCTTAGTGATCGACTGCATGTTGTTCAGGCCGGTGCCCACCACATACCACGCCTGCGGGTCGACATAATGAACGCGGCCTTCTTTGTATGCCCGGGTCTGGCTTAATTGCGGATGGCGCGCCAAGGTGTCCGCAGCCGTGCGTTCGCCGTTGTTGATCGCACCTCGATCCAGCACGATCAGCCAGTCCGGCTCTGCGGCCGCGACGTCCGCAACGATCTTGGCACGCGCTTGAGCCGCGGCCTTGGCTTCGGGTGAGTTGGGTTCAGGCCGTGGCGGAGTGGGGGCGTTGGGATCCTTCGCAGGCAATACGGATTCCGTGCCGGTGAGTTCGTAGGCATAGCCGAAGCGATCGCCTGGCGCATGCGGGATCACGTTGTCCTTCACGACGAAAAGCAGTGCTGAAGTCTTGCCACGGTTCATCCGGTGCAGCGCTTCAATGTCCTGGTCGATGCCGGCCAAAGCGGACGCGACCTGATCTTCTTTGCCAAACGCCTTGCCTAAGGCAAGGTTAGATTCGCGGAAAGTCTTCATGAACGCAACGGGGTCGCTGGTAAAGCTCACCGTCGGGGCAATTTTCTGAAGTTCCGGGACGGCGGGCATTGAGCGACGCCCCGAAATAATAAGGTCGGGCTTGATTTCGTTCAGGGCACGGTAGTCCGGCTCAAACAAGGTGCCCACCACCGGAGTGTCTTGAAAACGCGCAAGGGCGCCGGTGTAGGTGGACTTGGGCACGCCCGCCACCGGGACGTCCAGGGTGGCCAACGTATCGAGTACGCCGGGATCAAAGCTTACGATTGCTTTTGGTCCCTGCGGCAACGAAAGCGTACCTTCGCTGTGCTGTAGCTCGAATGCGGCCGCAGGCATGGTAGCGGCCAGAAGGGCGAAGCTCAGAAGTGCAAGAGGGGCGGTTGGTTTCATGGAGCAGCCTGGTGGTTGTGTAGTGTAAATAAAAATGAGTCGCATTATATATGTAGTCGCGCCCGAATCTGCACTTATGCTCAAACCACCCGCGGATGGCTGCACGCGACCGGAGCACGATGCACCGCGCCGGTGCGCCGGCGGCGTGAGTGCATCGTTTTTATGCGGGTATCTGGCTGGAAACGTGCGGAATTAACGCGCTGCAGCGGGTGATCGCTACTCAGAAATTGGCATGGCTATTGCGTTGAAGAGGTATGTCCCTTTCAACCGGAGCCTGCTATGAGTCTCTTCCGTTCGCCTTTCGATCCCGACGTAAAGCTGAGTCGCCACACCTGTGCCTGCGGTCGTCATGCCAGCCAGGCTGAGCACGATCTCGCGCAGCCGGCCCCAGAAGTCGTGTCCGAACGAGCAGTCGAGCATGCGGTAATGCGAGCGCTGTTCCCGCAGGACGCCGTGCGTCGGCGCTTCTTGCGAGCGGTGGGGGCGGGAACGGCACTGTCCGCTATCGGCAGCTTCTTCCCTCTGGCTGCCGCCAAGCAAGCATTTCTGGAATCTTCCGGGCCTCTTGAGAAGACCCGCCTGAAGATCGGTTTCATCCCCATCACTTGCGCCACGCCGATCATCATGGCGCATCCTCTGGGCTATTACAGCCGCTACGGATTGGATGTCGAGGTAGTCAAGACGGCCGGCTGGGCGGTGATACGCGACAAAGCATTGGCTGCCGAGTACGACGCCGCGCACATGCTCTCGCCGATGCCTCTGGCGCTATCGGTCGGGGCGGGTTCGCGACCCATACCTTGGACGATGCCAGCTGTTGAGAACATCAACGGGCAAGCCATCACGCTCGCCATGAAGCACAAGGACAAGCGGGACCCTCGCGACTGGAAGGGCTTCCGGTTTGCCGTGCCGTTCGACTATTCGATGCACAACTACCTCCTGCGTTATTACCTTGCGGAGGCGGGGCTGGATCCCGATCGCGACGTGCAGATCCGAGCGGTGCCTCCCCCCGATATGGTGGCCAATCTGCGTGCGGGGAATCTCGATGGGTTTCTCGCGCCGGATCCGGTCAATCAGCGTGCGGTCTACGACGGCGTGGGCTTCATCCACATGTTGTCCAAGGAAATCTGGGACGGCCACCCGTGCTGCGCGTTTTCCGCCAGCCGGCAGTTCGTGACCGAAAACCCCAATACGTACCGGGCGCTATTGATGGCCATCCTGGACGCAACCTCCTATGCCCGGGATCTGGGAAACCGCAAGGAGATCGCAGCAGCGATCGCGCCGGCCAACTATCTGAATCAGCCGGTGACGGTGGTGGAGCAGGTCTTGACCGGCACGTACGCTGATGGTTTGGGACAAGTAAAGAAGGATCCACATCGTATCGACTTCGATCCTTTCCCATACGAAACCTTCGCGGTGTGGATCCTGACACAGATGAAGCGTTGGGGGCAGATCCAGGGGGACGTCGACTATGCGTCCGTGGCACGCGAGGTATTCCTCGCGACCGATGCCGCGCGTTTGATGAAGGAACTGGACATGTCCGTGCCTAGCGCCGAGAAGGAGGTAGTGGTCATGGGCAAACGCTTTGATCCCACTGCGCCGCAAGCGTACGTGGACAGCTTTCAGATTCGCAGGGGGTGAACAATGAATGCTTCGTTGCGGTGGCGGGCAGGGGTGCTGTCCGTGGTCTTTCTTCTTGTGATCTTGTCGGTTTGGCATGTGGCGACGCTGCCAGTGGCTTCCACTACCACCGTTGATCCCGAATACGCGGCGCTGGTGGGCGGCGCGGCGGCCACGGGCGGGCAGTCCGCCATGCCGACGCCCGCCGATGTCGGTGCGCAGCTTTGGGCGCACTTGAAGGATCCGTTCTTTGACCGCGGAACCAACGACAAGGGGATCGGTACGCAGTTGCTGTTCTCGATCGGTCGAGTCCTGGTCGGCTTCGGATTGGCGGTGATTGTGGCGGTGCCGCTGGGTTTCGTGATCGGCATGTCACCGTTGGTATATCGCGCGCTGGATCCCTTCATACAGGTGCTCAAGCCGATTTCGCCACTGGCGTGGATGCCTCTGGCGCTGTTCATCATCAAGGACTCCGACACCTCAGCCATCTTCGTGATCTTCATCTGTTCGCTGTGGCCCATGCTTGTCAACACGGCCTTCGGGGTGGCCGGCGTACGCCGGGACTGGATCAACGTGGCGCGCACTCTGGAAGTTTCGCGATCGCGCATGGCGTTTCAAGTGGTGCTGCCGGCCGCGGCGCCCACGATCATGACGGGCATGCGGATATCCGTCGGGATTGCGTGGCTGGTGATTGTCGCGGCTGAGATGCTGGTGGGCGGCACGGGCATCGGGTACTTCGTCTGGAACGAATGGAACAACTTGTCCATCGCCAACATTCTGTGCGCGGTGCTGTTCATCGGCCTGATCGGCATGGCGCTGGATGTGGCCCTGGCGCGGCTCGGTCGCGCGGTTTCTTATAGGGAGTAGAACGTGACGATGCCATTTCTAAAGGTGGATAGTCTCTCCAAGGTATACCCGAGTAGCGGCGGGAGGCCAGATGTCACGGTCTTCGAGGACGTCAACTTCAGTATCGAAGCTGGCGAGTTCGTCTGCATACTGGGCCATTCCGGCTGCGGAAAGACCACCATTCTGAACATACTGGCAGGCCTCGATCAGCCAAGCAATGGTGTGGCCATCATGGCGGGGCGCGAGCTTTCCGGACCGTCTCTGGAGCGCGGTGTGGTCTTCCAGGGACATGCGTTGCTGCCTTGGCTTACCGCGCTGGAGAACGTCGCTTTCGGAGTGCGCTCGCGTTGGCCGGAATGGTCCAAGCAGAAGATAGAAGAGCACAGCCTCGAATATCTGCGCATGGTCGGTCTGGAGCACGCGGCCGAGAAGAAGAGTGCGGAACTGTCCGGCGGGATGAAGCAGCGCGTCGGGATTGCACGTGCCTTTGCGGTTCAACCCAAGATGCTGTTGCTTGACGAGCCGTTTGGCGCCTTGGACGCACTGACTCGCGGGACGATTCAGGACGAACTGATGGCGATCGTGCGCGACACCCAACAGACCGTCTTCATGATCACGCACGATGTCGACGAGGCCATTCTGTTGTCGGACCGCATCGTGCTTATGAGCAACGGGCCGCGCGCCGGCATCGTGGAAATCGTCGAAGTCACCCTGCCCAGGGACAGAACGCGCGCCACCCTGTTTCAGGATCCGCAGTACTACCGCATTCGCAATCACCTGATGGATTTTCTCGTGCGACGCTGCTCCGTCTATGGGGGCAAGCCGTTGATGGGCGTGGATCCTCGACAACCGCCCGTCGTGCGCCCCGGCCTGGATGAGACGTTACCGCAAGAGGAATCCGACGTGGAACGAGTGGAAGCGCCGCGGCCGCTACACGCAATATCGGGTGGCCGACGGCCGTCGCGCGCCTGATCCATGAATCCTGATCGATGACCCATTACCCATTACCCGACTCGGAACATCTTTATCAGAAAGGAGCACCATGCCATGAATCGAGCAGAAATCACCGAACTCGTCCTCCAGGCGCGCCGCAGAAAGAAGCTGTCGTGGGGAGAGCTGGCCGACATCGTCGGCAAGAGCAAGGAATGGACGACGGCGGCCCTACTGGGCCAGATGACCTTAACGGAGAGCCAGGCGCAGGCCGTAGGCAAGGCGTTGGAGCTTCCTCCCGAAGCCGTGGAAGGACTCCAGATTGTGCCGTACAAGGGCTCCTTGCCCACTGCCGTACCCACCGACCCGCTGATTTACCGATTCTATGAACTGGTGAATGTGTATGGGACGACCTTCAAGGAACTCATACACGAGGAATATGGCGACGGCATCATGAGCGCCATTGATTTCCGCATGGATCTGCAACGTGAGCCGGATCCGGCAGGCGACCGGGTCCGCATCGTCATGAGCGGCAAGTTCCTGCCCTACAAGTCGTTCTAGGCCGCGCTGGGCCCTCGGGAGCGAAACCTGCTGCATGCGCTGCACGCCCGTGCAGCAGGAACGGGCATTCTTACGCAACGAGGAGGGCTCCCAGATGAGAAATCAACGCAAAACGTATGCATCCGCCATGTCGCCGGATTTAAGGCGTATCGGAGCACTGCGAATCGAGAGTCGGGTGGCGCCGCGCGGATCGCTGTGGCGGCTCGTCGGCGGAGCAGCGCTCATTGCGGCGAGCGTGTATTGGGGCTTGGCGAATGCGCAGTTGCCCGCGGCGCAGTCGGCGGGCGGCGTGGAATACGTGACTGGCGGGTTTGGTTCCGATGAGTCGACTGCATTCAAAGCGGCTGAATCCAGTTATCCGCTGGCACTCACGTTTGCGGCGACCGACGAAGGCGGCGGATCGCGACCTTACATCGCCGAAGTGGCGCTCGTTGTGAAGGATCAGTCCGGCGCGGTGGTGATGGACGTGCCGTCTGCCGGGCCATACTTTCTGGCACGATTGCAGCCCGGCTCTTATACGATCGAGGCAACGTACCAGGGGATGACGCAAACGCGGACGCTGGAAGTGAAAGAGGGCGGTTCCACGCGGGATGTCCTGACGTGGAAGCGCCCTTGAGGAGACCGGTGTCGCGTTAGCTGCGAGCGGTTGCCTGCTCGCGGGTCGCCAGCGTCGTCAGGAAGATGGCGGTGCCGATTGCCAGGTAGACCCAGTTGGTGGTGAAAATGGCTACCAGCCCCAGGACAATGCCGGCAATGGCGCCCATGTAGCGCACGGTATGGCGTGGCCCCAGCACGACGCCGATGGATACGCCGATCAAAATGGCCGCAAGAACCTGGATAACGTACTGCATGGGTGTCCCCCCTTTTCTTTTGATTGATTGAGGCGGGTGGCACGAGCACAGCCCGCGTCGATGCGTCCATTCCGGACGGTCAGAGTGTAGCATCGGTAGCGGGCGTTAAACTGTTGGACCCTCCATTCCGACAGAACTGACGAAATGACAGAAAAAATTCGTATCGCCATCGCCGGCTACGGCAACCTGGGCCGGGGCACCGAGGCCGCGGTGGCGCAAACACCCGACATGCAGCTCGTGGGTGTCTATACGCGGCGCGATCCGGGCGGCGTGCAGCCGCTAGACGCCGCCGTTCCAGTGCGGCGGCTCGACGATATCGATACCTATCGCGATGAGATCGACGTCCTGGTGCTGTGCGGTGGCTCCAAGAACGATCTGCCGGAACAGGGGCCGGCACTGGCGGCCCGTTTCAATACCGTCGACAGCTTCGACACCCATGCCCGCATTCCCGAATACTTTGAATCGGTGGACGCCGCGGCGCGCAGCGGACGCAATGTGTCGATCATTTCGGTGGGTTGGGATCCGGGCCTGTTCTCGATCAATCGTCTGTTTGGGGAAGCTGTGCTGCCCCAAGGCGACACCTACACATTCTGGGGCAAGGGCCTGAGCCAGGGGCACTCCGATGCGGTGCGTCGTGTGCCGGGCGTGCGTGGCGCCGTGCAATACACCGTTCCCGTGCCGTCCGCCATCGAGCAGGTGCGCAGCGGCGTGCGGCCCACATTGACGACTCGGCAGAAGCACACACGTGAATGCTTCGTGGTGCTGGAAGACGGTGCAGACGCCGAACAGGTGCGCCAGGCCATCGTCACCATGCCGGACTATTTCGCAGACTACGACACCACGGTGACCTTTATTTCCGAAGAGACCTTGCGTCGCGACCACGCGGCAATGCCACACGGCGGCTTCGTGATCCGCAGCGGTGTCAGCGGAGCCGGCGATAAGCAGGTGGTGGAGTATTCCCTGGCGCTGGAAAGCAATCCTGGGTTTACTTCCAGCGTACTGGTCGCTTATGCCCGCGCCGCGCATCGCCTGAAGCAGGCCGGTGAGTCGGGTGCCCGAACGGTGTTCGACATCGCTCCCGGATTGATTTCGCCGCGTTCCGCTGCGGAATTGCGCCGCGACCTGCTGTAAGCTCACGTATCGCCTGCCAGGAGGTATGACGCATGAACTTCGATCTCGACCAAGTCCGCAAGGAATTGCTTGCCAGTGGCAAACTCCGGGCTGCCATTAACTATGGCAATCCGGTGCTGGCCCAGCGTGGAGCCGACGGGGCGCCGCAGGGCGTTTCTGTGGCGCTCGCCAAGGCGCTAGCCAAGCGGCTGAGCGTCGAGCTCGAGTTCGTGACGTTCGATGGAGCCGGCAAAGTGGTGGAAGCCGCGCCTAGCGATACGTGGGATGTCGGCTTTCTGGCCATCGACCCGATGCGGGCCGACTTGGTGTCCTTCACGGCGCCTTACGTGCTGATCGAGGGTACCTACCTTGTGCGGGAAGATAGCCCCTATGCCGCAGTGGCCGATCTGGATGCGCCCGGCGTGCGCATCGCGGTAGGCAAGGGCGCTGCTTACGATCTCTACTTGAGCCGCGCCTTGAAGAACGCGGAAATCGTAAGGGCAGCGACTTCCTCGGCCGCCATTGACCTGTTCCTGGAACAAGGGCTGGATGCGGCAGCCGGGGTACGTCAGCCACTGCAGGCGGCTGCTCGGAGTCAGCCGGGGCTCAGGGTGCTGCCGGACTATTTCACTGCCATCCGGCAGGCCATGGCGACACCTGCTCGTAATGTCGTCGCGCTAGCGTACTTGCAAGCCTTCATCGAGGAGATGAAGGCATCGGGCTTCGTCGCACAGGCGTTGCGGGACAGCGGGCAGGGCGACGCCACGGTGGCGCCCGCCGGCGATTAAGTAGGTTGCGGCTAACGCAAGCGGAACGGCGCCGCGTCAATGCGACCGCGGCCGGCGTCAACGAGCGCGTGCAGCTGCACGGCGCTGCCGCAGGCCAGCGTGAAGCCCAGCGCTCCATGGCCCAGGTTCATCCACAGATTTTCGAACCGTCGGCTGCGATCGATAATCGGTCGCCCATCGGGTGTGGCCGGCCGTTCACCCGCCCAGGGTATGGCTTGCTCTACGTCCAGCTGCGGGAATGCCTCTCGCACTTCCGCTTTCAAATGGCGAATGCGGTCCGGTCGAATCTCCGCGTTGCCGTCGCCCATGTCCACCATGGCGGCGATGCGGACCCGATTTCCCAGGCGAGCATATACGGTGCGCCGTTCGTAGTCCGTCACGCTGATCGACGGAGCGAGCTGGGCGGCGGTTGAGTCGTCGGCATTTGTTTGCGCCAGGGGAATGGTGAGGCTGTAGCCCTTGAGCCCGTATAGCGGCACGTTTTCGCCATGGCGCTTGAGCAGCTCATACCCTTGCAGGCCGTTCGCGACCACGAAGTGATCCGCTTCCACGACTTCGCCGCTCTCCAGTATTGCAGCAGCGATGCGCCCCCCGGCCTGCTGTAGACGCACGACCCGGGCGCCGGTCCGGACCGTAGCGGCCGGATGAGCCTGCACCTTGTCGAAGAGTCCTCGCGTGAAGAGATGGCAATCGCCGACTTCTTCGCTGGGCGTATAGATGCAGCCCGCCAGTGCGTCGCCGAAATTGGCTAGTGCCGGCTCTACTTCGACCGCTTCCTTGCGGTCCAAAATGCGCTGTTTGGATCCTTGGCTCGCCTGGTATTCGACCTGCTTGCGGGCCTTAGCCAGTAGCTGCGGACTACGATAGGCGATGAGCTTTCCGTTCTTGCGGTAATCGAAGTCGATGGGGCTCTGCTCCAGCCAGGCGTGAAGAGTGTCGCGGCTGAGATAGGAGAGCTGCAGCAGGGCCTGCGTTGACTGGCGCACGGTATCCGCATTGCAAGCCTTGAGGAAGGCAGTGAGCCAGCGCCATTGGCGGGTGTCCAGTTGCGGCCGGAAGCGCAGGGGAGATGACGGGTTGAGCAGCCACCGGGGCAAATCCTTGAACACGCCGGGGTCCGCCAGGGGCGCTACGTAGTCATAGCTAAGCTGGCCGGCGTTGGCGAAGCTGGTACCCAGTCCCGGCCCATCCCGCCCTTCAAGCAGGATTACCTGTTTGCCCTGACGCAGAAATTCCCATGCTGTGGCGCAGCCGACGACACCGGCTCCGATGATGACGACTTTCATAGTGATGCGATCCGAGAACGTTTAAGACGATTCTGGCACGCATCCTTCGGTATGGATAATGACTTTGCGGTCGCCATCCATAACCCAGGGCTATGGGTTTACGTCGTTGTCTCGTCGAAGAGCGCTTCGACAATACCGATGAAGGTTTCGTCGATCTCCCGCAAAGGGGTCGATGCATGATGCAAGACGCTGACGGGAACGCGTATTGGCGGATCCAGGGGCCGCATCTGCATACCGGGTCGCAACAGAGCACGCGCGGTGAGCGCGTCCACGATTGTGTCCCCGCAACCGGCGTGGGCCAAGGCGCAGGCAACGTAGTGGGTTTGCACCCGGATGTCGGAATGCGGGCTGATGCCCGCCTGGGCCATCGCGGTTTCCAACAGGGCGCCCGCACGATCCGCTTCGTCGAGCAAGATCAGTGTGCATTGGGCCAGTTCAGCGACGGGCAACGGGGCTGTCTCGAGCTGCTCGCCGCTTGGGGCTGAGACGAAGAACAGCTCGGTGTGTCCCACGGGGATTCGTTCCAGCCCGGGATGGTCGTTCGCGTCGAAGGTGAGGCACAGATCCAGCTCTCGCGTATGCAGGCGCTCCACGAGCTCGGCGCTGTGATGGGTGTGAATATCGAAGACGATGCCGGTCGTCCGGTCACGACAGGCCTTGATGGCGCGAGGCAACAAGCCGAGCCCCAGTGCGGGCGCGCTGCCTACACGGATATGACCCTGCGGGTGTTGCTTCAGGTTGTCGGCCAGCCGACGCACGCTGCTTAAGTCCTGATGCAGCTTCTCGATGCGCGGCGCCAGGGTCTCCAGTTCGGGCGTGGGCTTGAGCCGGCCCTTGATGCGCCGGAACAGCGCGAATCCTAGCTGGAGCTCGGCATGCGCCAACATTTTGCTGGCGGCCGGCTGAGTAATGTGCAACAGCGCCGCCGCTTGGGTGAGGGATCCCGCACGCAGTATGGCGTTGATCAGCTCGATATGTCGCAGTTGCACGTTGACTCCCGTAAACGTCGACCCCGGCCGGGTTCAAAGGCGCTCAGCCCTCCAGGCTCCGCGACTGCCGTCGCCCGACATGCGCTTGTCTTCCACTTTGCCGGAGTAGTGGTGTTCGCCGTCGGCCGTCTTGAGGGTGAATTGGATCTCGTCGCCGTGCAGGGTCATGTCGGCAACGGGAATGGAGTGCTCGTCCGGTGTGACCGCCGTACCCCGGATGTGCTCAAACTGTTGCCAAACTTGCAGTACGAAGCTGCGATCCCCGGATAGGTAGACGCGCCACAAACCTTCGACCCGGGCCGGTACCGTCCAGAGGAAGATATCGCGTCCTTCCACGATTTCGTGGCGTTCCGGCGTCCATTCGTCCATGTGGAAAGCGTGCGAGACGATGCGAGTGCCGGGTTTAAGCTTCAGCAGATGGGGGCGGAGCCGGAGGTTGATCTCGGGGAACAGGTACATGCTGATCACCGAGGCTTGGCTTAAGTCTGTGTCGAAGAGATTTTCGGTGCGGAATTTCACCCGCTCAGCCACGCCAGCCGCTTGCGCCGCCTGGCTTGCCTCGTCGGTCCGTGCCGGGTCCAGGTCCACGCCTAGGCCGCGGGTACCGTATTTGCGGGCGGCGGCGATGGAAATGCGGCCGTCGCCGGAACCCAGATCAATGAGGAAATCATCGGGACCGACATTGGCGATCTCCAACATGCGATCAACCACGGATTCCGGTGTTTTGATGTAGGGTACATCCAATGAGGGGCGGGCTTGAGCCGTCACTGCAGGCAGGGCGGAGGCCAGTAGGGAAGTCGCCAGCATGGCGGCTCGCAGCAAATAGCGAGGCGAACGAACGGAGAAAAACGACATGTTCAAAAGGGAAGCTGAATTCATTGTGGCTGTATTGTGGCGCAATCTACGATGAATAGACATACGGCGGGCCGAAACTACGTGCTGGCTCACGGCTCTTTTCATGGCGGCTGGTGCTGGCGCGACGTGGCGCGGCTTCTGCGTGCGGCCGGACATACGGTCTTCACACCGAGCTATACGGGTATGGGCGATCGTGCACACCTGCTGTCGAAGTCGATCACGATCGACACCTTCGTAGAGGACCTGATGCGGGTCATAGAGTGCGAAGAACTCGACGAGGTCATTCTGGTGGGGCATAGCTTTGGCGGGGTACCCATAACGGGGGTGGCTGATCGGATCCCGGAGCGCTTGTCGCATCTCGTCTATTTCGATGCGGTAGTTCAGCGTAGCGGCGGGAACGCCTTCTCCAGCTATCCGGAGGAAGAGGCGCAAGCGCGTATTGCAGCGGCGGCTCGCGCTACCGAAGGGCTGGCAGTGCCCGTGCCGGTCAAGCTGCCGGCTGTGTGGGGCCTGGACCCGGCGGCACCCGAACACGATTGGGTGATGCGCCGGCTCACCCCGCATCCCCTGGGCAGCTATACAACATCGCTGCATCTGCGCCACCCCATTGGTAATGGCGTGCCGCGCACCTATGTGCACTGCACGGCGCCGTCACATCCCTTGCTGGAGACTTCGCGCGAGTTGGTGAGATCGCTGGAGGGCTGGAACTGGCTTGAGCTTGCCGCCCCGCATGAAGCGCACATCACGCATCCCGCCTTGCTGGCGGAAATCCTGCTTCAGTAGGCGCCCGAATGGGCCACGCGTTCGGTGATCTGCCGGGCCGTGGCCAGCAATTTGGGGAGTATCTGCTCCTGCACGGCCGCCGCGTTCATGCGGCTCGCATGGAGACCGACGTTCATGGCGGCCAGCACCTTGCCGTTACGGCCGCGGATCGGAACCGCCACGGAGATCAGGCCGATCTCCAATTCTTCGTTGATCAACGCCCAGCCTTGTTGGCGGATGCGGCGCAATTCTTCCAGCAGCCGGTCCGGGTCCGTAATGGTGTTCGGCGTGCGAGCGACCAGCTCAGTAGCTCGGACCTGCCGTTCGCGTTCGTCTTCGTCCAGACCGGCCAGCAGAACGCGGCCCATGGACGAGCAGTAAGCGGGCAGGCGGCTGCCAACGCCCAGATTAATCGACATGATTTTGTGCGTGGGGACCCGCAGGACATACACAATGTCCCTGCCATCGAGTACAGCCACGGAACTGGACTCCTGCACGTCGCGCACCAGCGTTTCCATGAAGGGTTCGGCCAGGCTCCACAGCGGCAGCGAGCTCAAATAGGCAAAGCCGAGATCCAGCACTTTGGCAGTCAGTCGGAACTGGCGGCCGTCAATTTCCACGTAGCCCAACGCATGCAGGGTGTGCAGGATTCGCCGCGCCCCGGCGCGGGTCAGTCCCGTCCGCTGTGCAACCTCCGACATCGTCTGCGACGGCGCGTCCGCACTGAAGCTGCGGATAACGGCAAGACCCCGTGCAAAGGACTGTACGTAGCCGTCTCCGGGCGTTCTAGTGGTAGTAAGCGTGGCGTCGGTCATAGAAATTTAGGCGCCGCAGTTGCGGGTGTTGCGATTGGTCGCAATTTTAGGCGCTGTGCGGGCCAAGGTGGGCCACCAGTGCCCGCAATGCTGCTTCCTTCTCCTGCAGCGCGGCGCGCTGCTCGGGCGTATGCCACTCGTAGAAGCCCTGTCCGGTCTTCACACCTAAGTCACCTTGCTCGACCTTTTTGCTCAGTACCTGTGAAGGCGTCTGGCGATTCTCCAGGTCGGGGTAAAGATAGCCCGCAATGGCGTGGTGAATGTCCAAGCCGTTGATGTCGCGCTGCTCGAGCGGCCCCGTAAGCGCCAGGCGGATGCCCAGGCTCCACTTGGCCACGGTGTCGATGTCTTCGGCGGTCGCCACACCTTTCTCCAGTAGCGACATGGCCTCGCGGGCGAGCGCATGCTGCAGGCGATTGGCGATGAAACCCGGGATGTCCTTGCGCACCAGGACCGGCAGCTTGCCGACACTGCGCAACAGGGTGAGGATCCGTTCGCTGGTTGCAGGGTCTGTCCGGTCGCCCGCCACGACCTCCACAAGCGGGATGACGTCGGCCGGCGTGAAGAAATGGGTGCCGATGAAGCGCTCAGGGTGCGCAAGCGTCGTTGCCAGCTGATTGATCGAAATGCCGGACGTGTTGGTGGCAATCAGCGTGGTCGCTGGGCAGCAGGATTCCAGCTTCTGGAAAATCTGCTGCTTGAGAGTTGCGTTTTCAGGTGCCGCCTCGATAATGACCGAGGCGTCCTGTGCCGCGTCGAGAGATGGGCTCCAGCTGAAGCGGGCCATATACTGCGGCGCGGTTTCCTGCAGTTTTTCCCTGGATCGGGAGCAGGCCGCGTCGGAGGGGTCGATGAGCACGACGGTCCATCCATGCGAGCCGAAAAGGCTGGCAATGGCGTTGCCCATGTTGCCCGCGCCGATGACGGCGAGTTTTCCGACGGTGGCCTGCTGCATGGCTTAGACCCTTTCCAGAAGTACGGCGATGCCTTGGCCGACGCCGATGCACATCGTGCACAGCGCGTAGCGGCCGTTGGTGCGATGCAGTTGGTTCACGGCAGTCGTGGCCAAACGTGCACCGCTGGCGCCCAGCGGGTGACCCAGGGCGATCGCGCCGCCATTGGGGTTCACACGAGGATCGTCGTCCTTCAGGCCCAGTTGGCGAAGCACGGCCAGGCCCTGGGCGGCGAATGCTTCGTTCAGTTCGATTACGTCGATCTGATCCAGGCTGATGCCGGTTTGGGCCAGCAGCTTCTGCGTGGCCGGCGCCGGGCCAATGCCCATGATGCGGGGTGCGACACCGGCGGTCGCCATACCCACGATGCGGGCACGAGGCGTCAGACCATGCTTGGCAGCGCTGGCCTCGTCGGCGATCAGCAGAGCGCACGCGCCGTCGTTGACGCCGCTGGCGTTGCCGGCCGTCACGGTGCCGTCGGGGCGGACGACGCCCTTCAGGCGTGCGAGGGCTTCCATCGATGTTTCGCGCGGATGCTCATCGTCCTTGACGACGATGGGGTCGCCCTTGCGTTGGGGAATCGTGACAGCAACGATCTCCTCGGCGAGGATGCCGGCTTTCTGGGCCGCGGCGGCCTTGGTCTGGCTCGCCAGTGCCATGCGGTCCTGCGCTTCGCGCTCGATGCCGAAGTCGGTCGCCACGTTCTCGGCCGTTTCGGGCATGGAGTCGATGCCGTACTGTTCCTTCATCAGCTTGTTGACGAAGCGCCAGCCGATGGTGGTGTCGTACACGGCGTTGGCGCGCGAAAAGGCGCTTTCCGCTTTGGGCATGACAAAGGGGGCGCGGCTCATGCTTTCTGTACCGCCGGCCAGCATAAGGCCGGCTTCACCCGCACGGATGGCGCGTGCGGCGGTGCCGACCGCATCCAGCCCGGAACCGCAGAGACGGTTGATTGTGGCGCCCGGCACTTCCAGAGGAAGACCCGCCAGCAAAGCCGACATGCGCGCCACGTTGCGGTTGTCCTCGCCCGCCTGGTTGGCGCAGCCGAAAAGGACATCGTCTATCGCCTGCCAGTCCGTGCCGGGGTTGCGCTCCATCAGAGCGCGGATGACGATGGCGCCCAGGTCGTCCGGACGGACGCTGGACAGGGCGCCGCCGTATCGGCCGAAAGGCGTGCGGATGGCGTCGCAAATGAAGGCTTGTTGGGTCATGGTCGGGTTTCCTCCTGGATTGTGCTTATGACAAAGCCGCTTAGTTTACGGTGGCGCCGGACTTCTTCACCACATCCGCCCACTTTGCGGACTCTGCTTCGATGAACTTAGCGAACTCTTCGGGCGTTTCGCTATGAACTTCCGCACCTTGAGCTTCGAATTTCTCGATAACGCCGGGATCCTTCAGCGCTTCGACGATGGACTCGTTCAGCAGCTTCACAACGTCGGCGGGGGTGCCGGCCGGTGCGAACATGCCGAACCACGAGGTGGCTTCATAACCCGGAACACCGGCTTCGGCGATGGTGGGGACTTCCGGCAGTTCGGCCGAACGCTTGGAAGGCGTGACGGCGAGCGGAACCAGGTTGCCGCTACGCACGTGCTGGATCGCGGACGGCATGTTGTCAAACATGATGTCGATCTGGCCGCCCAGCAAATCGGTCACAGCGGGTGCACTGCCGCGGTAGGGAATGTGCAGCATATCGACGTCGGCCATCAGCTTAAACAGCTCGCCGGACAGGTGGATGGAGCTGCCGTTACCGGAAGAACCGAAGGTCACTTCGCCCGGGTGCGCCTTGGCGTACTCGATGAGTTCCTGCACGGTGCGATAGGGACGTTCGGGATTCACGACCAGCAGGTTGGGCACCATGGCTACGCGGGTCAGGGGTTGGAAGTCCTTGATCGGATCGAAGCCCAGGTTGGAGTACAGGCTGGCGTTAATGGCGTGGGTGCCGACCGTGCCCATGAACAGGGTGTAGCCGTCGGGCTTGGCGCGTGCGGCTGCTTGCGCGCCAATGTTGCCGCCGGCACCCGCACGGTTGTCAACCACGAAGCTCTGGCCGAACTTGTCGCCCAGGTACTGGCCCACGATACGCGCCAGGATGTCGGTGGTGCCGCCGGCCGAGAACGGCACGATGATGGTGACGGGCTTGCTGGGGAAAGTCTGTGCCGAGGCGACGGACGGGGTCAGGGCGCTGACGCCGGTGAAGGCGAGCGCGCCGGTGAGAGCGAGGGCGCGGAGTACGCCGCGGCGAGTCTTGTTGGAGGCAGACATGGGAATTTCCGATATTTCCTGATTGATTGATAGGGCGAGGTCAGACTGTCGCAGTACCGAGCGTGGTACCGCCGCAGACGTAAAGCACTTGCCCCGTGACGAAACTGTTCTCGGGAGACAGGAAGAACAGTGCAGCCCTGGCGACGTCCTCGGGTGTTCCCAGGCGCTTGACGATGATGCTGTCGATGATTTTGCGCGTGCGAGGCGCGCCGTCAGGGTTGCTTTTTCTAAAGAGTTCGGTGGCGATCGGACCCGGGCCGATGGCGTTCACCGTGATGCCGTCACCGCCCAGCTCCATGGCCAGCGTACGGGTCATGCCCAGCAGGCCTGCCTTGGTGGCGGAATAGACGACGCGTTCCGGCTTGCCCAGCGCTGCCCGGGAACTCATGTTGACGATGCGGCCGTTGCCGCTCGCCCGCATGGCCGGAAGCACGGCCTGAATAAGGATTAGGCTGGCTTGGAAGTGCAGGGCAACCACATAGTCCAGGTCTTCAAGACTGGCCGTGTCGATTGTCCCGGGACGAGTGGCGCCGGCGTTGTTTACCAGCGCCGTGATGGCATATTGGGAGGTAATGGCCTGCGCCTGTTCGCGGGTCTGGGCGGCGTCGGTCAGGTCGGCCTGAAAAGACACCAGGTTAGGGTGCTGCCATTCCGGCAGCACATAGTCCAGATTGACGACGGTGCGTCCTTCGGCCAGTAGCATCTCGCAGATGGCTCGTCCGATGCCGGCGCTGCCGCCGGTAACGAGGGTTGCTTCTTGCATGCTCATGAGGGTTCCAGTGTCGGGCAGCCTCAGGCCGCGTCTTGGATGGGCAGACCGATGATCTGTTCGAGTTCGGCCTTTTCCAGGCCTTCGACCAAGTCGATGAGCTGCAGGCCTTGCGGCGTGCAGGCCAGCGTGGCCAAGTCAGAGTAAATGCGCGATACGCAGCCGATACCGGTCAACGGGTAGGTGCACTTTTCGACGACCTTGCAAGTGCCGTCACGGGTGAGCAGGTTTGTCATTACCCATGTCTGCCGCGCACCGATCGCGAGATCCATGGCGCCGCCCACGGCGGGGATGGCGTCGGGCTCACCAGTGCTCCAGTTGGCTAGATCGCCGGTTGCGGAGATCTGGAAGGCACCGAGTACGCAGATGTCCAGGTGGCCGCCTCGCATCATGCCGAAGCTGTCGGCATGGTGGAAATAGACGCCGCCTGGCAACAGTGTTACAGGCTGCTTGCCGGCGTTGATGAGGTCGTAGTCCTCTTCGCCCTTAGCGGGCGCTGCGCCCATCCCGAGAATGCCGTTCTCGCTATGAAGAATGATTTCCCGATCCGCCGGCAGGTAGTTGGCGACCAGAGTGGGCATACCGATGCCAAGGTTGACGTACGCGCCGTTGTGGATGTCCTGGGCGATGCGCTTGGCGAGCTCCTCTTTGGAGCGGGCTTTGTAATTGGCCATATCGTGTCCTTTGCTGCTTGGGGTCTGCGCCTCAGTAACGCGACCCGGCTGATGATTAGTCGTAACGCGCTGCGCCTGCCTACTTGGCGTCGCGCACGAAGCCGCCTGCAGCGGTGGCGCGGCGTTCGACCTGCACAACGCGGTCCACGAAGATGCCGGGCGTGACGACGACTTCGGGGTCCAGCTCGCCGAGCTCCACGATTTCATGCACAGATGCGATGGTCAGCTTGGCGGCGGTGGCCATAACGGGGCCGAAGTTGCGAGCCGCCTTGCGATACACCAGGTTGCCCCAGCGATCGCCGCGTTCAGCCTTGATCAGGGCGACGTCGCCATGAATGGGTTCTTCAAGCACGTAGTGCCGACCGTTGATTTCACGTGTCTCGCGGTCGCCGGCCAGTTCAGTGCCGTAGCCGGTAGGGCAGAAGAACGCGCCGATGCCGGCGCCGGCCGCGCGCAGTCGCTCAGCCAGCGTGCCTTGGGGAACTAGTTCCAGCTCCAGCTTGCCGGCGCGATAAAGGGAGTCGAAAACATGGGAATCTGCCTGGCGCGGGAAGCTGCAGATGATCTTACGTACTTTGCCCGATTTGAGCAGGGCGGCCAGGCCGGTGTCACCGTTACCAGCGTTGTTGTTCACGACGGTCAGGTCTTTGACGGGCAGTTCGCAGAGGCCGTCGATCAGTTCCATGGGAATGCCGGCCGTGCCGAAACCACCGATAAGGACCGTGGCACCGTCCTGAATACCTTCCAGCGCCTGCGCGACGGAAGCGGAAATTTTATTGATCAAGCGGGTCTCCGTAAGGGATGAGCGGCGCATTGTCGGATTTGCACGGCAATGACACCCCGTTTTGCAGAAGATTCATCTGGCTGTCATTCTATTGAAAATTCGCATGTAGAACAATAGTTTGAATAGAGAACATATTGACGCATTTTTGATGGAGCCCCATAGGCTTGATCAAAGCGGTACTCACACGCTCTGGTGCTATCCTGTTACATTGCCGTTGCCTTGAGTCTGATTTACAGGAAACCCGGATGCGTCTGTCGGTGATCATCATTGCGTGCAACGAGGCCGACAACATCGTCGATTGCCTGAATTCTGTGGCATTTGCCGACGAGCGGATCGTGCTCGATTCCGGCAGTACGGACGACACCGTAGCACTCGCCGAAGCGGCCGGGGCGAAGGTACACGTTACGCACGATTGGCCCGGCTTCGGGCCGCAAAAGAACCGCGCCCTGGATCTTGCACAAGGGGAATGGGTGCTCTCTTTGGATGCCGACGAGCGCGTGACACCTGCTTTGGCCGCCGAGATCCAAGCCGTGATCTCCGATCCGCGCTCCGGCGCCGCTTACGAGATTCCTCGCCTGTCCAGTTTCTGCGGCAAGTTCATCCGCCATAGCGGTTGGTGGCCGGATGCGGTCCTGCGGCTGTTCCGTCGTGGGCAGGCGCGTTTCAGCGATGCGGCGGTACACGAAAGAGTCGTTACAGATGCTCCCGTTGGGCGTTTGAAGGCGCATTTTCTGCATTACACCTATCCCGATCTGGCGTCCGCCATTCAGAAGATGAATCGGTACTCCAGCGATGCTGCCGCCACGTTGCACGCCAAGGGGCGCCGAGCATCAATTCTTTCGGCGCTGGGACACAGCGCCTGGACGTTCTTCAGAATCTACGTGCTGCGACGGGGTTTCCTGGATGGTGGCCATGGTTTCGTGTTGGCGGTGCTGGCGGCCATGGGGAACTTCTCGCGTTACGTCAAACTGGCGTTTCTGAATCGGGCGCTTCCGCCCCGGCCCACCGACGATCGTTCCTGAGAGTGCGACGGGCGCGCCCTTAAGGCGCGCGCCCGTTTAAGTGATGCGTCGGGGGATGTGGATGACGCATCGACGATGTGTTTGATGCGTTAGCGATGACGGCGGTCGCGTTTGTGGTGCGCATGGCGGTGGTTTCGATCCCGGGCTTGATACGACTTCCGGTCGTTATTTCGATTCCAACCTCGCGAGCGGCGGTCGTCACGGTCATCGGTCAGGATATTACCCAGCACGCCGCCCGCTGCGGCGCCGCCTAGTGTGAGCCAGGGGTCACCTTGGGAAACGACGGCACCTGTTGCCGCTCCGAGCCCGGCACCGAGCATGGTGTTGTTGGCCTTGCGGTCGTAGTGCGACGCGCAGCCCGCCATACCTACGACGACGAGTCCCACGGCGGCCAGTTTTGCGATGCGTTTAGTCAGCGTCATGTCCTGCTCCTGTTGCTATACATGCGTCCAGGTTAGGCAGCGACAACGTAACGGACAAGCGCGTTTCGGCGTTTTGCAGGCGACTGAAATAATTGCCGTTCCGAACCCCCGCGTTCGTAACGGTTCAGCAGTGATTGTGACCGACCGCCGTTACAAAGAGGCCCCGTGGGCGGGGATATACCGCAGGCAGTCGGGCGTCAGTTCTTCGAGCGTGTTGATGCCCATCAGCGCCATATTGCGTGACACTTCCTGCTTCAGCAGCGCGATGCCATGCCTTGCACCGGCTTGGCCGCCCACCGCCGCGGCAAACGTGAACGGTCGACCGATGAATACGAAGCGGGCACCTAAAGCCAAGGCCTTGATGACATCGGATCCGCGGCGCACACCGCTGTCGAGCATGATGGGAACGTGGGGGCAAGCTTTCACCACTTCGGGAAGCACACGTACGGGCGCAACCGCGCCGTCCAATTGCCTGCCGCCGTGATTCGACAAAATCAACCCGTCCACGCCGTAATCGATAGCGGTTCGGGCATCGCGTACGTCGAGTACGCCCTTCAGGACAATGGGACCCGACCAATAATTGCGGATCATGCGCAGATGCCGCCAGTTCAAGTGGCCGCGGTCCGATAAGGAGCGCTCAACGTTCGCCGACAATATCGGAGCGCCGCGCGTGGCGTAACTGTTCTCGAAGTGGGGCATGCCATGCTGAAGCAGGGTGCGCAGGAAGGTGCCGGCCAGCCATCGCGGGTGGGTGAGACCTTGCCAGGCGAGCGCGGCGCTTGGCCGCACGGGAATGGTGAACCCCGCGCGCGCATTGTTCTCGCGATTGGCGGCGACCGCTGTGTCGACCGTGATGACGAGCGTGCTGTAGCCCGCTGTCTTGACCCGTTCCAGCAAGGCCATGATGCCATCGTCGTCGCCGGGTAGGTAGGCCTGGAACCAGGTAGAACGATTCGTGTGGATCACGTCTTCCATCCGGATCAGCGAAGAGCCGCTGAGCACCATGGGAATGTTCTCTTCCCCCGCCGCTCGAGCAAGGACCAGATCGCCCCGATAAGCGGACAGCGCCAGCAATCCCATGGGAGCGATGCCGAAGGGCGCGTCCCAGCGCCGACCTAGAAGGTCCACGCCCATATCGCGCTGCGTGATGTCCACCATGACGCGTGGTACGAGTTCGTACGACGAGAAGGCACTGCGATTAGCGCGATAGGCGCTGCTGGTTTCTGCGGCATCCGCGACGTAACTGTAGATCGGACGCGGCAGGTGTTTTCGTGCGGCTTTCTGAAAGTCGTCAAGACACAGGACGCGGGCAAGGCGCTTGGGCAGCGCGCTAACTATTGCAGTGGGTGCGCGTGCAGTGTTGCCAGGCGCTGGTGTGAGAGGCGTACTGGAAGACTTGCTGGCTGTCGGCATACGGGGCACCTCGGTTCAGCGTGGTTTGCCTGCCGCCTTGCCCACTTCCAGGGCGACGCCGCACCAGTCCCAGTCGCCCCGACCGTCGTTGCACATGGCGTCGAGTAGCCGTTCCGCAACTGGGGTGGCGGCCAGGTCGGTGTCGCAGGCGCGGGCCGTGTCCAGCGCCAGGCGCAAGTCCTTGCGCATCAATTGCGCCCGGAATCCCGGTTCGAACTGTTGTTCGATGATGCGGGGAGCGTGCTTCTCCATGGGAAAGCTGCGCGCCGAGCCTTGCAAGAGGACGTCTCGCATGATGGTTGGATCGACCCCTTGGGCTCTGGCCAGCGCCAAGGCGTCGGCCACACCGAGCATGGCGCCCGCTACGGCAACCTGGTTGCACGCCTTGACCGTCTGGCCCGCTCCCAGCGCTCCGACACGGGTATAGGTGGTGCAGAAGGCCGAGAGGATTTCCCTGCAGGCCTCTAGGTGCTCAGCATCGCCGCCGATCATGCAGGTGAGGGTGCCGGCCTGGGCGCCCGCCTGACCTCCACTGACGGGAGCGTCGAGATAACCGACACCCTGTGCGGCGAGCTTCTTTCCAAAGGCTTGGGCCGATGCGGCGGCAATTGTGCTGGTGTCCACCACCACGGCGCCGGCCGGCAAGCCGGCGGCAAGGCCATTCGAATCAAACAAGACGGCTTCGACCGCAGGAGCATCGGGCAGGCTGAGCACAACTACGTCGCAAGCCTGGGCCAACGCCTGTGGCGTGTCGTGGACCACCGCAGCGCCCTCCGGAAACGCCGCCAGCGCTTCCGGTCGCCTGGCGTACAGGTGCACCTTCAGGCCCCTGCGTATGGCGCACTGCGCCATACCTGCGCCCATGGACCCCAGGCCAATGAACCCCACCGTCTTGTCTTGCTGCTCACGAATCATTTTGCTGTTGCCTTTCCAATTTTCTCGTAGGCCTCGACCACTTCCTTCTGGAATGCTGCGCCGTCGGCGTAGTCTTCAGTGAGGCCGGAACGTTTCACCCAGTCCTTCCAGGTGGGCGTCTGCATGGCCTGCTTGAATGCGTCGTGCAGGTAGCGGACGACGTCTTCCGGCATGCCGGCCGGCCCCATCAGGCCCTTCATATTATCGATTGCCACCGGCACACCCAGTTCCGTCATCGTGGGAACGTCGGGCAGGGCGGGCAACCTGCTGCCGGAGAAGAGAGCCAGGGGTCGTACGCGTCCCGCATCGATCAGCCCCTTCATTTCCTCGTACGCGCCGAACGCGCTATCGATCTGGCCGCCGACCAGTGCGTTCATTGCCGCTGCGGCTCCCTTGTAGGGGATATGCAGCATCTTGATGCCCGTCTCTTTTTCGAACACGGTGGCCGTTGCGTGGAAGATGCCGCCTTCGCCTGTTGATCCGTAGGACACCTTTTCGGGCTGGGTCTTGGCCTCCGCCATGAGTGCCTGCATATCGGCAAAGCGCGAATCGGCCCCGACTGCCAGGATGCTGGGTGCTCTGGATACCTTGATCACCGGCGTAAAGGAGGTGCGCGGATCGTAGTTCAGCTTATTGAAATGTCCGACCGACGTCGTTTCACTGCCGCCACCGATAAAGAGGGTATAGCCGTCCGGCTTGGCATCGGCCAGAGCCTGGGCGGCGATGGTGCCCGCAGCGCCCGCACGGTTCAAGACGATGACGGGTACAGGAATGATGTTTTGTGCCGCCGCCGATAGCTGGCGCGCGATCTGGTCGGCGGAGCCACCGGGCGCGAAACCGACCAGGATGGTGATTGGCTGGGTCGGCACCCAACCAGAAGCCGACCAGGCGGGTGTCGCCAGCGCGGTCAGTGCAAGCGCCCCCATCAGTTGTCGACGCATGGCGGATGCGAGGGTATAGGCCTTCTTCATGTGGTGTCTCCCATCTTTTTGTGCTTTTAATAAGGGGATTATCCGAGAAGGTTTTAAGTAATAAAAGTGATATAAACGAAAGCATCATCTTTACTTTTCCGATATGACGCTCAAGCAGCTGGAAGCCTTTTACTGGGCCGCCACGGCCGTCAGTTTCCAGATGGCCGCCGACCATCTGCATATCTCCTTGTCTGCGCTATCCAAGCGAATTGCCGAGCTCGAAGCGCATTTCGGCCGCGAGCTGTTCGACCGCAGTACACACCGTGCAAGCTTGACGGCGGCGGGGCGACGTCTACTGCCCATGGCGCGACAGATGCTGGAGATGAGTGACGACATCGATGCCGCGCTGACAGATGAAGCAGGTATCGTCGGCCATTGTCGTTTTGGGGTAGGCGAGCTGGCCGCGCTGAGCTGGTTGCCGGACTTCATTGCGCATACGAACCGCAAGCACCCCAATCTGACGCTCGAACCCTTCGTGGATCTCGGTGCGTCGCTTGAACGGCGCTTGCACGAGGGCGAACTGGACTTCGCCGTCGTTGCGGGGCATTCGGAACTTGGCGGAATCGTCAGCCACCCTATCGCCGATGTGAGCTTTGCCTGGGGGGCGGCGCCGTCCGCCGTGGGTACACGCACGGTACTCAATCGGCAACTCCTGCAGGCACATCCTCTAATCACCATGCCTCATGGCGCGGGTCCCACTCGCATGCTCGAACGTTGGCTAACCGAACACGGCTTGGAGAGCCGCCTGCGCCTGACCTGTAATAACCTCAGTGCTGTGGCAAGCTTGATCGCGGCCGGGTTGGGCGTTGGCCTATTTCCGCATTCATGGCTGGAGCAGCTTTCCACGCGCGGCATTGTGGTTCCGCTGCGCATGCGCTCGACGCTGCCGTCCATGCAGTACACGTTTCAGCATCGCCGTGATGACCCGCGCGCGCTGCTGGCCAGTTTGCACCGTGCAGTCGTGGAGACAGCGGATTTCTCTAAACCGTGTCCTTTGTGGTGAGAGATCGGGAACGGTTTGTGGTTTGCCGGCGTCCAATCTACGGGGCGTCTAACAAAGGGGCGGACTATGAAAACGGCAACACTACTGGATCATCAACCCGAAGACGAAGAAAGAATGTGGGTGGCCGCGGTGTGCGCAGGGGAAGCGCGTGCCTTCGAATATCTGATGCGTCGCTACAACCGCCGTCTATATCGTGCCGCTCGCAGCATTCTGCGCGACGACGCTGAGGCGGAGGACGCGCTACAAGAGGCATATTGGAAGGCATATCAAGCCATGCCGGGTTTTCAATTTGCCTCCAGCCTGTCTACGTGGTTGACCCGCATCGTCATCAATGAATCGCTGAGCCGCCTACGCCGTTCGAGACGCCGGCCCGAAGTGATACCGCTGGACGAGACGATGGAAATGGACAGGACACGTACGTCTGAACGCTACGCAGCCGATCGGGAGGAACGTCCCGACGCCTTGGCATGGCGCGCCGAAATTCGGCACCTGATCGAGCAGAAGCTCGACACGCTGCCCGTCGCTTATCGTCTGGTATTCGTATTGCGGGCAGTGGAGGAGGTCCCTGCCACGGAAGTCGCCCAGTTGCTCGATATCCCGGAAGCAACGGTGCGCACGCGCTACTTCCGCGCCCGCGCGTTGATGCGTCAAGCCATGGAGCGAGAAGTGGATCACCACGCCAGGAACGCCTTCTCTTTCGATGGCGAGCGCTGCGACCGGATCGTCACGAATGTGCTCGACCGCCTGGAAGCCAGTCGTTCATGAATTCTCGGTACGGTCATTCGGAACCGGGCACTAATGAATCTACGATGCGCTCCTTTTCAGAAATAGGTCGCTCATAAGTCCACGCTGCGTTCTTTCAGAATCCGCTCGACCGACGGAAAGTTGCGCAGCGCGGGCGCCGGCAAACCGGCGTCGCTCTCTGGCTGGTCTTGCCACCCTTGAGTGTCCGGCTCGCCAACGACGATACGACCGACCATGCCGGCCATTTCGTGTGGGAGGCAGTAATAGTCGTAGACGCCGGGGTGGGTGAAGGTTACGGAGAAGGATTCGCCGGGCAGCAGAAAGCCGGAGTCCCAAGGGGTTGCGGCTGTCGGGATCCGCAGGGGCTTTCCGTAAAGGCTGGGGTGATAAGCCGTAGCGGTATGAGAGTTACCGCTGTCGCGATTAGTCCACCGAACGGCCTGGCCCGGGACGATCCAGATTCCTGTCGGGCGGAACCACACATGCGCGCCACCTTGAGACCCGCCCATCGCGACGTCCACGACCGGTGAGTTCGAGGCCGGTAGCGCGGCCCATGGCGCGCACAGTACCCATAATCCCCCAGCTTGGATGAAGCGGCGGCGCGACAGGACCGAATCCACGTGCTTCACTTGGCGACCCGGCCTTCTTGGTCGGCGGTCACGTGCCACAGGATGATGTGGATATGTGGCTCCGCTACGCCAGGGTGGCCGGCGTTGTACATGAGATCCACATGATCCACGTGTCCCCCCGGTGCGGACAGGTCATCCAGGTGCATGTCCGGAGTCATCTGAGCCAGTGGAATCATGTAGATCGTGCTGACTAGCTTCCCATCATGGTCGTAAGCCAGGAATGGGCCAGCGGGCAGCGATTTCGGATTTACGAACAACTGACCCATGCCCGGGATAAAGTCGGGCAGCTTGACCAGCGAACTGACGGCTTTGTACGGCTCCGCGGGCGGCGCTTTGGCGACATCGGACGCTTCATGGGCTTGCACGAGTAACGGTTGCGCCATGCCCAGGGCGAGAGCGGAAAGGGCGAGTAAGAGCTTCTTCACGAGTCAATCTCCATCAGAATGCGCATGCCGCATTGACATGCTTCATCTGCTTAGATGACGGGAATCGCACTAGCGTTTCCACCGGGACGCCTGCTATGGTTAGCGCCATGAATCCGTCCGCTTATTCATCCGACTCCATGGCCCAGAGCCTGATCCAGCGCTTCAATCTGCTGCCCCATCCGGAAGGCGGCTACTACCGCGAGACCTATCGCAGCACCACGCCCGTGCAGGTGAGGGCGGGGCGCCGCGACGCCTCGACCGCCATTTACTATCTGCTGGAAGCAGGCGATTACTCAGCGTGGCACCGTATCGCGTCGGACGAGCTCTGGCACTTCTATGCGGGAGCGCCGCTACACGTTCACGTGCTCGATGCGCAGGGAGTGCTGCTCACGCATCGCCTGGGAAGCCCGACCCAGGAAGGCGGCAACCTTCCGCAGGTCATGGTGCCGGCCGGATGCTGGTTCGCTGCGGAACACATGCCGAGGGCCACGACGCATGCGGACCTGGCGGGGGATGATTTTGCGCTTGTGGGATGTACGGTCGCGCCGGGATTCGAATTCAGTGAATTCGAGTTGGCCGATGTCGCTGCGTTGTCGCGCGAGTATCCGGCGCACGCCGAGATCTTTCGTCGTCTGGCGCCCCGGTCGACGTAACGTCGCCGGGGGCACATGGTTAGTTATTCAGGAACAGGTCCTTGCGGGACGGTTCCTTGGGCTTGTTTGCCGAGGAGGAGCGGGCGCGGGGCTTGGCAGGGGCCGCAGTCGCCGGCTTTTTGTCGGTCTTGCGCAGAATGTAGCTGCTGTCCGCGCTAAGTGTTCCGTTCGCCATCTTGATAACCGCGAACTTCGGTTTGACGTCGACCACGGTACCGAGGCCGACTTCGGTTTCCAGCGAGCCGAGCGACTCCCCGCTTTGCGGGTCGATAAGTTCTTCACCCGCAAGGAATACGGCGTAGTGTTCGCCCTTGGATACGCTGCCTTCGCCCCGATTGATAACGGCGGTTTCGCCCATTACCTTGACGATCTGTATCGGGTAGATCGCGGCGACCATGCTTTCCACCAACGTGTCGGCGGCCTTGCCAATCAGCGCGGAAAGTGTCGAAGCCCCAATGCTGGAGGCGCCCTCGTAGGTGCCGCCGAACTTCTGGGTCCCGGACCACTTCACCTTGCGAGACGCGAACTCAACAATTTGCAGCCTCAGCGCTCCGCTGACGGAGCTCTTCACAAGGACCTCGCCCGTCATCTGGATGGTTTCCCGCTGATTATTGCTGATTCCCAACTGTGCGAGTTCGGCGATCACGAGGTAGTCAGCGCCGCTGGCCTGCGATAGACGTGACATTTCCGCCAAGGCGGTGTCTTCGCTAAGAATGAAGTC
>DATGNX010000060.1:0-2622 GCA_035306485.1 Burkholderiaceae bacterium | reverse complement strand
TTCCGCCATGTTGGCCGTACACGCAGCCATCGCGGCGCGGCGGCTGCCCGGCATCGAACTGCATTGCTTCCATATTCATCACGGACTCCAGGCGGCTGCCGACGGTTGGCAGGCTCACGTGCATCGTCTGGCTGCCGGCCTGGGTCTGCCGTGCCATAGCCGTCGGGTCGATGTCGAGCAGTCCTCCGGTAAAGGCGTGGAAGGCGCGGCACGGCAGGCCCGTTACGCGGGACTCCAGCACCTGGCGGCAGTGTGCGGTGTCACCCATATCCTGCTTGCGCATCATCGTGACGACCAGACCGAAACCGTATTGATGCGCCTGTTACGTGGAGCCGGCCCAACTGGGCTGGCCGCGATGGCGCCCGTCTCGGTCCGCGATGGCATGACGTACGGTCGCCCCTGGCTGGATGTGGATCGCGCGCTCATCGTGAACGCCGCCCACGAGTTTGCAGCGCGGACGGGCTGGGAGTTCGTGAACGATCCCACCAATGTGGACGACATCTACACGCGGGGGGCGGTGCGTCAGCGTCTGGTCCCCGTGTTGAATGATCGCTGGCCGGCGTGGCGGGGCATCCTGGCCCGGCATGCGCGACAGGCGCGCGAACTGGCCGGTGTGGTGGAAGAAGTCGCGGCCGAAGATCTCGCCTGCCTCGATCCCTCAGCGGATGGAAGCGACTTCTCGCTGAAGGCGTGGCGTGAGCTCAGTGAAGCGCGACAGGTTTTGGTGCTTCGACATTGGCTTGCTCGGCAAGGACTCCGGGCTCCCACAGAGGCTCGCACCCGTGAACTCTGTCGACAACTGCGGGGCCTGCACCAATTGGGACATGACCGCAGCATGCGCATGCCGCACGATGGCCATGTGATCGCGTGTGAGCGAGGGCGCGTGCGACTGTTGCGTACGTACGACAACGGCGAAAGTCGGTAGAATACGAAAGTTTCTCTATCCGACCTCAGGATGCGGATTGTCACGCAATGTGTGCAATGCAGCATCCGTTCACCAGAGTAGAAGATGTCCCTGATTGTTCAAAAGTACGGCGGCACGTCCATGGGCTCCGTCGAGCGCATACAGAATGTGGCCCGGCGCGTGGCCAAATGGCATGCGGCCGGTCATCAGGTCGTCGTCGTACCGTCCGCGATGGCGGGCGAGACGAACCGCCTGCTCGGCCTGGCGAAAGAAATCAGCAGCCAGCCCGACGGTCGCGAACTCGACCAGTTGGCCGCCACAGGTGAGCAGGCAAGCAGTGCCTTGCTCGCGCTGGCATTGCAAGCGGAAGGGACGCCGGCCCGCAGCTATACCGGTTGGCAGGTTCCCGTACGCACGGACTCTTCCTACACCAAAGCGCGCATCCATTCGATCGATGGCGCGCGCATTCAGGCCGACCTCGACGCGGGCCGCGTCGTGATCGTGACCGGCTTCCAGGGCATCGACGAAGAAGGCAACATCACCACGCTAGGACGCGGCGGTTCCGATACGTCGGCGGTGGCCGTGGCAGCGGCGCTCAAGGCCGATGAATGCCTGATCTTCACTGATGTCGACGGCGTCTATACGACCGACCCCCGCATCGTGCCGGAAGCGCGCCGCATGAACGTCATTTCCTTCGAGGAAATGCTCGAGATGGCGTCCCTCGGTTCCAAGGTGCTGCAGATTCGCTCGGTCGAGTTCGCGGGCAAGTACCGGGTTCCGGTGCGCGTCCTGTCCTCTCTCACCGACCCCCAGATTTCGCTCGAAGAAGAAATGTCCTCGGGCACACTCATTACTTTCGAGGAAGACCAGAAAATGGAACATGCCGTAGTCTCGGGCATCGCCTTCAGTCGCGACGAAGCGAAGTTCACCTTGCTTGCCGTACCGGACAAGCCCGGTGTCGCGTACTCCATCCTGGGCCCGGTGGCAGCGGCCAACATCGACGTGGACATGATTCTGCAGAACCAGTCGGTCGAAGGCACCACGGACTTCTCTTTCACGGTTAACCGCAACGATTTCGCTCGCACGCTGGATCTGTTGAAGAACCAGGTGGGCCCCGCCGTCGGCGCCAAGGAAATCGTGGCGGACGACAAGGTCTGCAAGGTATCCATCGTCGGTATCGGCATGCGCAGTCACGTTGGCGTGGCCAGCCGCATGTTCCGTACGCTGTCGGAAGAGGGCATCAACATCCAGATGATCAGCACCAGCGAGATCAAGACTTCGGTGGTCATCGACGACAAGTACATGGAACTGGCCGTGCGTGCCCTGCATAAGGCCTTCGGCCTGGACAAGGAACCGACCGCAGACATCAGCGAAGATTGAGGTTTGCCGCAGGGCACGAAATATCGTGCTAGAATTGCGGTCTTCACGGAGACGTGGCCGAGAGGTTGAAGGTACTCCCCTGCTAAGGGAGCATACGGCTTATACCCGTATCGAGGGTTCGAATCCCTCCGTCTCCGCCAAGTTCAAAAGCCCTGCAATTGCAAAATTGCAGGGCTTTTTCATTTTCCGGCTGTAGCCTGCGGCGAGCACTTCCCCAATAAGGGGGCGCGTGGCTCGGGACTTTGCTACGTGGCGAACGCAGCACCGCGCTGAACCCCGCTACGGTCTGGCTTCTGCACCGGGCTGACGTCCTGCAACGGTATGGCTTCCGCGACGCG
>DATGNX010000059.1:0-30519 GCA_035306485.1 Burkholderiaceae bacterium | reverse complement strand
ACCGACATGACCCGTGCCCTCGACGAAAATCAGACCTCGGCGATCCTGACACAGATTCCGCTGGGTCGCATGGGCTCACCGGCCGACATCGCCAATGCCGTGGCGTTTCTGGCCGGGTCGCAGGCGGCATACATTACGGGTACCACCCTGCATGTCAACGGCGGCATGTACATGTAAGATTTAAGCTTTGGGGCTGGAGTCGGGTAGAATCGGCTCCAGCCGTTTTTTGTCACGGCCAGCACCCATTGAATAGTTGTTTGGCTATAATTCGCGGGAATTTTCCCAACTTGGAGATCTGCATGGAAAGCATCGAACAGCGCGTCAAGAAGATCGTCGCTGAGCAACTTGGCGTCAACGAAGCCGAGATCAAGAACGAATCTTCTTTTCTTGACGACCTCGGTGCCGATTCGCTCGATATGGTCGAGCTGGTGATGGCACTCGAAGATGAATTCGAAACTGAGATTCCGGACGAAGAAGCCGAGAAGATCACGACGGTTCAACAGGCTGTCGACTACATCACCTCGCACAGCAAGCAGTAATATCATTTTCCAGGTTGGCGCACGCTGGCTGTGCGCGGCGCTATCCTCAAGGCGGTTTCCAAGGGGCAGTCCCGGTGTAGGGCAACCCTCCAGTGGGTTGGCGACACGGTGCGTCTGCCGCTTCGAACCGCTTTTTTTTATTTAGGAGTCATCCGTGAAACGACGTGTCGTCATAACCGGTCTTGGTATTGTTTCGCCGGTCGGCAACGATATAGATACCGCGTGGGACAATCTCGTCAATGGTCGCTCCGGGATCGGTCGCATCACGCGTTTCGATCCCTCGCCGTTCAACGCCCAGATCGCGGGTGAAGTCAAAGGTTTCGACGTCACGCAATACCTGTCGGCCAAAGAGGCCAAGACCATGGATACCTTCATCCATTACGGTATTGCCGCAGGTGTCCAGGCTTGGCGCGATTCGGGTCTGAATATCGACGAGATCAATCCCGAACGTGTCGGTTCCATCATTGGTTCCGGCATCGGCGGCCTGCCGCGTATCGAAGAGCAACAGGTCGAATACATGGAACGCGGCGCGCGTCGCATTTCGCCGTTCTTCGTTCCCGCCTCGCTGATCAACCTGGTGTCCGGACAGCTCTCCATCATGCTGGGCCTCAAGGGTCCCACGTATGCAGTGGTCTCGGCCTGCACAACGGGTCTGCATTCCATTGGCGATGCCTCGCGCCTTATTGAATACGGCGACGCCGACATCATGGTGGCAGGCGGAACGGAATCCACCGTGTCGCCGCTGGGCGTAGGCGGCTTTGCCGCGATGCGTGCCTTGTCCACCCGCAACGACGATCCCACGACTGCCTCGCGCCCCTGGGACGTCGATCGCGATGGTTTCGTGCTCGGCGAAGGTGCCGGTGTGCTGGTGCTGGAAGAGTACGAACACGCACGCAAGCGTGGCGCTCGCATTTACGGTGAATTCGCGGGCTACGGCATGAGCTCCGACGCCTATCACATCACCTCGCCTGACAGCGACGGTCCGCGCCGCGGCATGGTGAACGCGCTTCAGAATGCGGGTGTGGCGCCACAGGACGTCGACTACGTGAATGCGCACGGCACCTCCACGCCTCTGGGCGACCGCAACGAAACCGTGGCCCTTAAGCTTGCGATGGGCGATCATGCCCACAAGCTGGTGGTGAACTCGACCAAGTCCATGACGGGTCACCTGCTCGGTGCGGCAGGCGGTATCGAGGCCGTATTCACAACGCTGGCGGTGCATCACCAGGTTTCGCCTCCGACCATCAATATCTTCACGCAGGATCCCGAGTGCGATCTCGACTACTGCGCGAACACCGCCCGCGACATGAAGATTGATGTCGCACTGTCGAACTCGTTCGGCTTCGGCGGCACCAACGGCTCGATGGTCGTACGCCGGCTCTGACCGGAAACCCCGGGGTGAGCGCCGCCGCCACCTGGTCCACCAAGGCAACGCCGCTTGTTCGGGTTGTCGGGTGCGTGGTGTTCACCCTGGGCGTCCTCTGCATCGTACACGCCGCCGTCACCCTGGCTTTGGGAGGCGGCGCTTGGACGCTACCCGCTTACACCTGTCTCGCACTTGCCGGGCTATTGGTGTGTTTGCGCATCCTGCGCGAATGGCGGCATCCCACTCATATCCTCCATTGGGATACGGAAGTTGACGCCTTTCGTGTTCATGCAATTCCAGGCATCATGGACCTGATGCACGCTTGGCATGGCCCTGCCTGGGTGACTTTGTCCCTGCGCCGCAGAGCGCAAGATGCGCGGACCGTCCGGCTGGTCATCTGGAAATCGACTGTTCCGTCCCCATACTGGAGTGAGCTCGTCTTGCGGACCCAGGTGGGCGGCAGTCGGGAGCAAGGACATCAGAACAAGGAAAATCCATGAACCAGCGTGATGTCGACGCGGCGCTCGTGGCCCGTGTGCAGCGTGGCGAAAAGCGTGCCTTCGACCTGCTCGTGCTCAAGTACCAGCGCAAGATCATGCGCATGCTGTCCAGGATGATCCGCGATCCGGCCGAGATCGAGGACGTCACTCAAGAGGCTTTCATCAAGGCCTACCGGGCCCTGCCGCAGTTCCGAGGCGACAGCGCCTTTTACACCTGGCTCTATCGGATCGCGATCAATACTGCGCGCAACTGGCAGTCCGCCAGCAACCGGCGCCCGACCGGCACATCCATCGTAGAAAACAACGATGGTGAAACTTTTGACGAAATCGACAACCTAACAGACATCAGCACACCGGAATCGGTCCTGGCTAGCCGCCAGATCGCCGAGACGGTCAATGCGGCCATGCAGCGGCTGCCGGAGGATCTCCGCACGGCGATCCTGCTGCGAGAGATCGAAGGCATGAGCTACGAGGACATCGCTCAAACCATGGGATGTCCCATTGGAACTGTGCGTTCACGAATTTTCAGAGCTCGCGAGGCCATTGCCGCGGAGCTGAAACCGGTATTGGGGGACGACCATGACACGGATCGTCGTTGGTAAGGAGTCATTCGAAATGCAAGCGAACAAGGAGCACGAGCAGCAGGCTTCTCTGGAGGCGTCCATTTCGGCCTGGATCGATGGCGAGGCCGACATCCGGCCGGATGACCTCGACACCCCCTATGGGCGCCGGGTCTGGGACACCTATCACATGATCGGCGACGTGCTGCGCAGCGAGGAGCTCGCCATCCGGCCTAGCGACTTCCTGTATGCACGGGTGAGCCGCGCCATCGACGAGGAACCGCCCATCGTCGCGCCGCATGTCCAGCCGTTGCGTCGTTACGCACGCGCGGGCCTGTCGGGGCTGGCGGTGGCCGCCGCTGTGGCTGCCGTGGCCTGGGTGGCCTTGCCGTATTTCAGCACCACGGTCGAAAGCGGCGCAGTGGCGCCGCCCGTGATGGCGACAGCAGAAAATGAAGGGCTGCACGATTATGTGGCGGCGCATCGCGACGTTACCGGTGTGGGCCCGGTGCGCACCGTATCGTTCGACGGAGGCGCCCGATGACCCGTTCGGTGCGTGTGGCAACTGGCCTGCTGGCGGTGGTGCTCTCGTACGGTTGGGTGGCGGCGGCACATTCCGCGCAAGCCGCCCAACCTGTGTCGCCAGGGGTCGAGCTGCTGCAAAAGATGCAACAGGCAGCCCGCAGTCTGGACTATGCCGGCGTCTATACCTATCAGCAAGGCAGCACCGTTTTATCCACGCGCATCACGCATATCGTGGACGGCACGGGTGAACGCGAGCGGGTCAGTCCGCTCGATGGCGTCGCACGCGAGTACATACGCCACAACGAAACCACGCGTTGCCTGTTGCCTGACCACAAAGTGGTGCTGGTGGAGCAGCGCGAACCCGATCGTTTTCCCGCCTTGTTGCTGGACGACGGTGCCCGCTTGCCCGCCCACTACGAGATACAGGTCAGCGAAGCACCTCAACGTGTTGCGGGGCGAAACTGCCGCGAGCTGACGCTTACCCCGCTGGACGCTCACCGCTATGCCTATCACCTTTGCGCCGACCAGGCCACGGGATTGCTGCTTAGAGCACAGACCGTGGGTCCCGAAGGCGTACTGAACCAGATCGTCTTCAACATGCTCGAAGTCGGCAAGGGCGTGGAGTCCGACGCGCTTCGCCCAAGCTGGAACACACAGGGCTGGGAAGAGGTGGAAGTGCCACTGCAGGAAGTCGATCTGGCTGCCGAAGGATGGCGGATACCGCTGCCGCCGGGTTATCAGCCGCTCATGCAGGTAGCCCGCCAAATGAAGGCTGGCCGGCGGGTGAAGCAACTGGTGGCCTCGGATGGCCTGTCCGCGATCTCGGTGTTCATCGAGGCGTACGCAGATGCAGGCGGCCATGCCCGCGACACGGGCCTGACACGTAAGGGCGCGATCAGCGTGTATCGCAAGCGGATGGGCGAACACTGGCTGACCGTACTTGGTGAGGTGCCGGCGGATACCGTCCGCGATCTCGCCGACCGCACCGAATTCGTGCCGCTGGCGGCACGCTGAGTGAAGATCACTAACGGAGATGAAAAGATGCAATTGAACCCGCTAGGAAGCAAGCGCCTGCTGCGTATGGTGGCAGGGGCGACCACAGCAGTCGTGCTCGCACTCGGCCCCATGGGCGCGCCCGCGGTGGCTCAGTCCAGTGCGCTGGAGCGTTCCATGCCCGACTTCACCCAAGTCGTGGAACAGACCGAAGCCTCGGTGGTAAATATCCGTACCACAGAAACCGTGCGTGTACGCAATCGCATGGGTCCGGGCAGCAACGACCCCTACGAGATGTTCCGGTGGTTTTTCGGACCCGATTTCCTACCCCCCATGCCGGGTCAGCCTCGCCCGGACGAGCGTGAACCCTCCGAGCAGGAGCGGACGGTTCCGCGTGGCGTGGGATCCGGCTTCATCATTACGGACGACGGTTTCATTCTGACCAACAACCACGTGGTGGCCGGTTCCAGCGACATCTTCGTCACGCTGGCCGACGGCAAGGAGCACAAGGCCAAGATCGTGGGTATGGATTCGCGTACCGACCTCGCGCTTCTGAAAATCGACGCCAAAGGTCTGAAACCGCTACCCATTGGCGAGTCCAAGTCGCTGCGCAAGGGTCAGTGGGTGCTGGCCATCGGCTCGCCCTTCGGCCTGGAGTCCACTGTCACGGCGGGCATCGTGAGCGCCATCAACCGTGAAACGGGCGATTACCTTCCCTTCATTCAGACCGACGTCGCCGTGAACCCGGGTAACTCCGGCGGTCCCCTTATCGATCTGTCCGGGCGCGTAGTCGGCGTGAATTCGCAGATCGTCTCGCGCAGTGGCGGGTTCATGGGTATCTCGCTGGCGATTCCCATCGACGAAGCCATGCAGGTGGTGGAGCAACTCAAGGATCACGGCAAGGTGACCCGCGGGCGCATCGGTGTGCAAATCGGCACCGTGTCCGAGGACGTAGCCAAGGCAATTGGGCTGCCCAAGGCCATGGGCGCAATGGTCAGCAATGTTGAGCGCGGCGGTCCTGCGGATGCGGCCGGCGTGCGCTCCGGCGATGTGATCACCGGCTTCAATGGACGCGAGATCGCGCACATGTCCGATCTACCGCGCCTGGTGGGCTCCACCAAGCCCGGAACCCGCGCTTCCCTGGAGCTCTGGCGCAAGGGCAAGAGCGTGACCGTCAACGTGAAGGTCGGTGAGATGCCGGCCGCCGAGGACGAGCAGGGGGATCGGCCCACGCCGCCGCAAGCGGGTCCCGCCGATGCGCTGGGTCTCACCGTGACCGAAGTTCCGTCGGCCCTGCGTGAAAAGTATCAGTTCGAAGGCGGCGTGCAGATCACCGAAGCGGAAGGCCCGGCTGCCGAAGCCGGTCTGGCCAGCGGCGATATTGTGCTGACCATCAACGACACGGACATCACGAGTCCCTCTCAGTATGCGTCGGTGGTAGGCAAGCTCGACAAATCCCGCCCGGCGGCCGTGCTGGTGATGCGTGGCGAGCAGTCCCAGTGGGTGACCATAACGCCTCGTAAATAAACGGCTAAAATGCCGTGTTGCGAAAGGGGGACGCCCTGGGCGCTCCCCCTTTTTGCTTTTGACTCATCCGGCCCTTGCGGCCCCACGTTCCCGGGTATATGGATCACATCCGCAATTTTTCCATCATTGCTCACATCGACCATGGCAAATCGACGCTCGCTGACCGCTTGATACATCGCTGCGGAGGCCTGGCTGACCGCGAGATGTCTTCCCAGGTGCTCGACTCCATGGATATCGAAAAGGAACGCGGCATCACGATCAAGGCCCAGACCGCATCACTCGAGTACAAGGCACGAGACGGCAAGGTCTACGCGCTGAATCTCATCGATACGCCGGGCCACGTTGACTTCTCCTACGAAGTAAGCCGGTCGCTGTCCGCCTGTGAAGGCGCCTTGCTGGTCGTGGACGCCACCCAGGGGGTGGAAGCCCAGACCGTGGCGAACTGCTATACCGCCATCGATCTGGGCGTGGAAGTCATTCCGGTCCTGAATAAGATGGACCTTCCGTCCGCCGATCCGGATGCCGCCGCTCAGGAAATCGAGGACGTCATCGGCATTGAGGCAGCCGACGCCATTCGCGCCAGCGCTAAGACGGGTGAGGGCATCGAAGACATCCTGGAATCCATCATCCTCAATGTGCCGCCGCCCAAGGGCGACGTCGACGCACCGCTACAGGCGCTGATCATCGACTCCTGGTTCGACAACTACGTGGGCGTGGTGATGCTGGTCCGCATCGTCAACGGCGTCTTGCGTCCCAAGGACAAGATCCTGCTCATGGCCACCGGTGCGACGCATCTGTGCGAGCACATCGGCGTATTCACGCCCAAGTCCGTGCCCCGCGAGCAGCTGTCCGCAGGCCAGGTAGGCTTCGTCATTGCGGGCATCAAGGAGCTGGAACACGCCAAGGTCGGCGACACGATCACGCTGGCCGGGCGTAAGGCAGAGAAGGCGCTGCCTGGGTTCAAGGAGGTCAAGCCGCAGGTGTTCGCCGGGGTCTATCCGGTGGAGAGCAGCGAGTACGATCAGCTGCGCGATGCGCTGGAGAAGCTCAAGCTCAATGACTCGTCGCTCATGTTCGAGCCCGAAGTCTCGCAGGCGCTCGGGTTCGGCTTTCGTTGCGGCTTCCTCGGTCTGCTGCACATGGAGATCGTGCAGGAGCGCCTGGAGCGCGAGTTCGACATGGACATCATCACCACGGCGCCCACCGTGGTGTACGAAGTCGTGACCCGCGATCAGCAGGTTCATTATGTAGAGAGCCCGGCGCAAATGCCGGAAGTCGGCTACATCGAGGAAATCCGCGAGCCCATCGTCACGGTCACGCTGTTCATGCCGCAGGATTACGTTGGGCCCGTCATGTCGCTGTGCAACGCCAAGCGCGGCGTGCAGACCAACATGACCTATCACGGCCGTCAGGTCCAGCTTACCTATGAAATGCCGCTAGCCGAGATCGTGCTCGACTTCTTCGACAAGCTGAAGTCGGTCTCGCGTGGCTATGCGTCCATGGATTACGAGTTCAAGGAGTACCGCAGCGCGGACGTGGTGCGGGTCGATCTCGTCATCAACGGCGACCGCGTCGACGCGCTCTCCATGATCGTTCACCGCTCCAACGCTCGCTATCGTGGGCGCGAAGTGGTGGCCCGCATGCGTGGTCTGATCCCGCGGCAGATGTTTGATATCGCCATCCAGGCGGCCATCGGTGCCGAGATCATCGCCCGCGAAAACGTGAAGGCGCTGCGCAAGAACGTGTTGGCCAAATGCTACGGCGGCGACATCTCCCGCAAGAAGAAACTCCTGGAGAAGCAGAAGGCGGGCAAGAAACGGATGAAGCAAGTCGGCAACGTCGAGATACCTCAAGAAGCATTTCTTGCTATCTTGCAGGTTGAAGATAAATAACGCTGCCGGGGTCATGTTCGTATGAGCTGGGATTTCGCCCTCATTCTTTTCGTTTTGCTGGTTGTGACCGGCGTGGTGTGGTGCCTCGACATCTTCTGGCTGAAGAACCAGCGTCGCACTGCTGCGGTGGCCGCAATGGGGGCCATCGAACCCGCAATCGCCGGCCTGGACAAGGCGGAGGCCGCCCGCCTGCGCCAGGAAGCCTACGACAAGGCCAATCGGCCGCCATGGTGGGTGGAATACTGCGCCAGCTTCTTCCCGGTGATACTGGTTGTCTTCCTGTTGCGCTCCTTCCTGTTCGAACCCTTCCGCATTCCGTCGGGGTCCATGCTGCCCACACTGCAGAACGGGGATCTGATCCTGGTTAACAAGTATGAATATGGCTTGCGTCTGCCGGTGCTGGATCGCAAGATCGTAGAGGTCGGCGACCCGCAGCGCGGCGACGTGGTGGTGTTCCGTTACCCGGTCGATCCGTCTATCGACTACATCAAGCGGGTGGTAGGCGTGCCTGGGGACGTGGTTCAGTACCGCGACAAGGTGCTTACGATAAACGGCACGCGTGTCGACACTCAGCGAGCCGGCGATTACTACGAACCCGACCGCTCCTCGTATGTAGGGCGCTACACTGAAGTTCTGGGCAATGTCACTCACGATATTCTGCTCAACCGCCAGCAGCGTCAGGACTACATGCCAATCTCGAACTTTCCTCAGCGCGAGAATTGCGAATATTCCAACGGCAGCGTGCGCTGCACGGTGCCGCCCGGTCATTACTTCATGATGGGCGATAACCGGGACAACAGCCTGGATAGCCGCTATTGGGGCTTTGTGCCCGACGACTACATCGTGGGTCGCGCCTTCCTGGTCTGGATGAACTTCAGCGAGCCCAGCCGTATCGGCAGGGTACGGTGATGGTGTCACGGCTTCCGCGGCTTGAAGCGGCGCTGGACTACCGCTTCACCAATCGGAAACTGCTAGTCCAGGCCCTCACGCATCGCAGTCATGACAGCGATCACAACGAACGCCTGGAGTTCCTGGGCGATTCGGTGCTGAATTTCGTGGTGGCCTCGCTGCTGTTTGAGCGTTTTCCGCTGACGGATGAAGGCGACCTGTCGCGTATGCGAGCCAGCCTCGTTCGTCAGGCGACACTGGCGGACATCGCCAACCAGTTGCCCCTGTCGGATTATCTCCGGCTGGGCGAAGGCGAGCTCAAGAGCGGCGGCTTCCGGCGTCCATCCATACTGTCCGACGCGCTGGAGGCGATCTTCGGGGCCGTATACATCGATGGCGGCTTCGAGCCGGCCCGTCACGTCATCGCCCGCCTGTACGAGGAGCTGCTTGCGAAGGTGGATCCGCGCAGCCAGGGCAAGGATGCCAAGACGCTGCTGCAGGAAAGGCTGCAGGCGCTGCGCTTCGACCTGCCGCTGTACACCGTGGTGGCCACGCACGGCGCCGCACACGACCAGCTGTTTGAGGTGGCATGCGAAGTGCCGCGGCTGGAAATCCGGGTGCAGGCCGCGGGCACCAGCCGGCGCGCCGCGGAGCAGGCGGCCGCCCAGATGGCCCTCGAACGACTGGACAGCATAGAGGGCATGTCGGAAAAGCCCCGTCGCCGCAAGCGCCCGGCAAAGCGCAGCCAACCGTCCGCGCCTACGCAGGACCCACTTTGACCGGTTTCCGGAGTACCCGATGACCAAACCATTTCGTTGCGGCTTTGTAGCCATCGTAGGGCGGCCCAATGTGGGCAAGTCCACCCTGGCCAACGCCCTGATCGGCGCCAAGCTGTCGATCGTCTCGCGGAAGGCCCAGACTACGCGTCACCGTATCAACGGTGTATTGACGCGTGAGAACGAACAGTTCGTATTCGTGGACACGCCCGGCTTCCAGACGCGCCATGGCGGCGCCATGAACCGCATGATGAATCGCGTGGTCACCCAGGCCTTGGCCGAGGTCGACGTCGTGGTGCATGTCGTCGAGGCGGGCAAGTGGTCGCCGGGCGACGAAAAACTGCTGCCATTGCTGCCCAGTCCCGAGAAAACCATCCTGGTGCTGAGCAAAGTGGACACGCTCAAGAGCAAGAACGAGCTGTTCCCGTTTGTTGAAAAGCTGCTCAAGCAGTTCCCCTACAGTGCTGTGGTGCCGGTCAGCGCGGTCAAGGACGTCCAGCTAGATGAGCTTCTGAACGAGATCGCAGCGCGCTTGCCCGAGGGTGAAGCGATGTTCGAAGCGGATACGCTGACCGACCGTTCCATGCGCTTTATCGTGGCCGAGCTGATTCGCGAGAAGATTTTTCGTCTCGTTGGAGACGAACTTCCCTACGGCTGTACGGTCGTCATCGAGCAATGGGAAGAGAACGATACCGGGGCGCGCATCGCAGCTTGCGTGGTCGTGGAGCGGGAAAGCCACCGACCCATTCTGCTTGGAGCACGCGGCACGCACATGAAGCGCATTGCCACGGAGGCGCGTCAGGACATCGTAAAGCTGCTCGAAAAACCGGTATTCCTCGACGTCTACATCAAGGTCCGAAAAGGCTGGTCCGAACGCGAGAGCGCGCTGCGCGATCTGGGGTATGAGTAGCCGCGGGCAGCGCATCCATCATGTAGAGGCCTACATGCTGCATGCGTCGGCCTGGCGCGAGACCTCGCTGATCGTTCAGCTTTTTACGCGTGCCCATGGCAACGTCGCCATGGTCGCCAAGGGCGCCAAGCGTCCGTACTCCGCCCTGCGGCCCGTACTGGCCGCCTTTCAGCCTTTGGTCGTGTCCTGGTCGGGTGCGGGCGAAGTTAAGACACTTACGCGGGCAGATCTGACCGGCATCCGGCAGCTGGCGGGTCGTTCGTTGATGTCGGCTTGGTATATGAACGAACTCTTGCTGCGCCTGTTGCCGCGTGAAGACCCTCATCCGGCGCTTTACGATGCCTATGACGCCGCGTTGCGGGCACTGGAACAGGGCGAAAGCGCTGCGAGTGCCTTGCGCCGCTTTGAGTGGACCCTGCTTGAGGAAACGGGCTATGGGCTGGGCGGTGAAATGCCGACATTCGAAGTGCCTGCCGAGGAAAAGCGAATGCGGGCGGTCCTGCGAGCACGGCTGGACGAGTTGCTGGGCAGGCCGTTACGTACTCGCCAAGTCATGCTGGAACTGCAGCGCTATTCATGATGCATATCGATTCTTCCGTCGCTGATGTCACGGGCGCAGCGTACGATGCCGCGCCGGCGTCTCCCATGCCGCTACGCATGCCTGCCGGTGTGCACGGACTCGTCCCCGACATACTGGTGTTGGATACCTGTGTATTGCTATCCAACGTCCTGAGACGCGCTTTTCTGATTCTGGCGGAGCAGGGTTGTTTCCTGCCCGTATGGAGTGAACGCATCGGCAGCGAGTGGCGCCGCAACGCCGCCCGCATCTGGGGCGTCGATAGCGCGGAAATTGACGCGCAATGGGCCGATCTTCAGGCCAGCCATCCCTTGTCGTGCCAGGGCGATGTCAGTCGTCATGAGGCAGGGCTGCATCGCAGTGATCCCAAGGATTGGCATGTCATCGCCGCCGGCCGCGCAGCCAAGGGCCGCCACCCCGGGCATAGCGCTGCGGTCGTGACGCGCAATACCCGCGACTTCAATCGGACGGAACTGCGCGGTTATGGACTTGCATTGCACGACCCGGACGACATGTTGGTGCGCTGTCTGAAGGCGTACCCCGAGCATATGGAATCGCTGCTGCCCGAACTGCCCGCATTGGCCGCCGCGCCGGGCAAGACTCCCGACACGCTGACCGATCTGCTCAAGCGCGAACGCCTTTTTCGTCTGAACCGGCTGCACGGGAGCGGGGCGTGAGGCAGGGCGTTGCACTTTCGGTATTCTCGTCCTTTCTTTTCGCTGCCCTGTACTACTACGCGACCGTCCTGCATCCGCTTTCGGGCGCGAGCATCTTCGCGTGGCGCGTTATTCTCGCCTTGCCGGTCCTGGCTCTGCTCATCTCGCGCGCTCGCGATTGGGGGGCCATCCATGCGATACATCGGCGCCTCGGCCAGGAATGGAGCTTATGGCCGACGCTAATCGTCAGTGCACTATTGATCGGGGTGCAGCTGCTTTTGTTCATGTGGGCGCCGCTGCATGGTTATGCGCTCGACGTCTCTCTGGGATATTTTCTGCTTCCGCTCGTAATGGTCGTGGCGGGGCGTCTATTTTATGGTGAGCGTCTAACCGCCTTCCAGAAAGTGGCCGTGGCGCTGGCGGCGGTAGGTGTCGGGCATGAGTTGCTGCGCATAGGTACGGTGTCCTGGGCGACGGCAGTCGTAGCCTTGGGCTATCCGCCTTATTTCATGTTGCGCAGACGCCTGCGCATGAACGCATTGGCCGGCCTATGGTTCGACATGCTGTTTCTGTTGCCGCTGGCGATCTGGTTTCTCGCCGGTGAAAATCCCGGGGTGTTTGCGCAGTTCGCGGGCAGACCTGCGTTGTGGGTGCTGGTGCCACTGTTGGGTGCCATCAGCTCGACCGCCTTGGTGTGCTACCTGGCCGCGAGCCGCCGACTGCCACTAGGCGTGTTCGGGATACTGGGTTATGTGGAGCCGGTGCTCCTTTTCTGGGTGGCGTTTCTGCTGCTGGGTGAACCGATGTCGGCCTCGGCCTGGTGGACCTATCTGCCCATCTGGCTGGCAGTGCTGGTGATGGCGGCAGAAGGGCTGCTGTCCTTGCGGCGCGTACCGGCTATCCCGGGCAACCCTGAAAAGTAAAACGCCCGGCTCCTGAGAGCACGGGCGTTTGATTCACCACGGCAGGCGGGGCTGAGCCCCGCGCCGCTGTACGAGCGGTTTAGTCGCGATCGCCGCCGAAGATGCCCAACAGCATGAGCAAGTTGGCGAAGATGTTGTAGAGATCGAGGTACACGGCCAGCGTGGCGGAAACGTAGTTGGTTTCGCCGCCGTTGATGATGCGCTGCAGATCGACCAATAGCAGGGCCGAGAAAATACCGATGGCCATGACCGACACGGTCAGCATCAGCGCGGGCAGCTGCAGGAAGATATTGGCCAGCGACGCCACGATCAGGATCACCACCCCGACGAACAGGAATTTCTGCATGCCGGAGAAGTCGCGCTTGGTGGTGCTGGCGACCGTTGCCATGGTGCCGAAAACGGCTGCCGTACCGCCGAAAGCCAGCATGATGAGCTGCGCGCCGTTGCCCATGCCGAGTACAAAGCCCAGCAGACGCGACAGCATCAGGCCCATGAAGAACGTGAAGGCAAGCAGCAGGGCGACGCCCAGCGAACTGTTCTTGTTGCGTTCAATGGCGAACATGAGACCGAAAGCGCCGATCAAGAAAACGATGGCGGACATGCCGGGGCTGGCGCCCATGACCTGGTTGATGCCGGTGCTCAGGCCCACCAACGCTCCGATCACGGTGGGGACCATGGAGAGCGCGAGCAGCCAGTATGTATTGCGCAGTACCTTGTTGCGTGCGGCTTGGGATACAGCGCCGCCGTAGCCGGCCTGACCCGAGAGCGATTGACGGAAGTCGTTCATTGTTCGAACCTCTATTGAATGAGAACGCGCAATTGCGCACCATAGTGTGAGCTTAACTTACAAAAAGCTGAAATATCAAGCGTTGACTAGGTGCCGGAGATGTCGTGGGCCCTTAAGTCGAAGCCGTTTTCCTGATATAGACGCCAGCGTTGCCGCGCCGCCGCTTTGTCATCGGGATGTCCTGACACAATTTCAAGAATGCGCTCGAAATTTTCCGCGCCGGGCGGGCATTCGGTGTCCAGGTTTAACAGCCAGGCGCCGTCCTTCGCCATTACGGGGTCGGGTCGACTGGGTTCGAGCAACACTGGAGTTCTTTCGGCCAGCGGGTCGCCCGAGCGCACGTGCGGCACAAAGGCGGTCGCCTCGAATTGCCACAGCATCCGGTCGAACTTGGCCAGGCGCGCTTCATTGTTGGTAAAGACTACCAGCCGGCGCCCGGCTGCCACTTGCTTGCGAGTCACCTCGCAAGCCTTGAGCAGCCGGTCGGCGGCACCGAAGGCGAAGTCCACCCGCGTCGTCATCCCTGGGCTTGCGAAAGCAGGAAGTGGGTAAGCAGCGGAACGGGGCGTCCAGTTGCACCTTTCTCCTTACCGCTCTTCCAGGCGGTGCCCGCGATATCCAGGTGAGCCCAGCGGTAGGCCTTAGTGAAGCGCGCCAGGAAGCAGGCAGCCGTGACGGACCCAGCGGGCATGCCGCCGATGTTGGCAATGTCCGCAAAGTTGGAACGCAGTTGTTCCTGGTAGGCGTCTTCGAGCGGCATTCTCCATGCGGTGTCGCCGGCTTCGCGCCCCGCGGCCAGCAGGGCATCCGCCAGGGCGTCATCCTGCGTGAACAGGCCAGAATTGACATGACCGAGCGCCACCACGCAGGCGCCGGTCAGGGTGGCCATGTCAACCACCAGTTCCGGCTTGAAACGTTCCGCATAAGTGAGCGCGTCGCACAGCACCAGACGACCTTCCGCGTCAGTATTCAGGATTTCGATGGTCTGACCCGACATACTCGTGACGACGTCGCCCGGCTTGTTGGCTCGGCCGCTGGGCATGTTCTCGCAGGAAGCTACCAGGCCAATGACGTCGCGATCCAGTTCGAGCTCGGCCACGGCGCGCATGGTGCCCAGAACGCTCGCGGCACCGCACATGTCGTACTTCATTTCGTCCATGTTTGCAGCGGGCTTGATCGAGATGCCGCCCGAGTCGAAGGTCAGGCCCTTGCCTACCAGCACCAGGGGTGCCTTGCGCTTGCTGCCGCGTGCGCCGCCCTTGGCTGTGTGCCGCAAGACGATGAACACGGGCGGCTCGTCGGAGCCTTTGGCGACCGACAGGAAGGCGCCCATGTTCTCGGCTTCGATCTGCTTGCGGTTGAGGACTTCCACCTTCAGAGATTTGAACTCCTTGCCGAGTTTCTTCGCCGTTTCACCCAGGTAGGTGGGTGTACACAGATTAGGCGGCATGTCGCCCAGCAGACGAGCCAGGTTCACGCCGTTGCCGATGGCCGAACCTTCCTTCAGGCCGGCCTGCGCTTCCGTCGCGTTGGCGCGAGTCGTCCACAATGCAAGCTTGCGCAGGCGCGGAGCGGGCTCAACATCCTTGGTGAGCGTGGCGTTATAGCGATAGATGCTGCGCAATGCGGCGCTGGCCATGGCCCGGGCGCGGGCACGCAGGCTGGTGCCTTCGCATTCGGTGCTCGACAGCGTAGAGACGGCTTCGGTCACGTTCAGACCCGCGCATACGGAAGCGAAAGTTTGTTCGGCGGCGGCGTGTGCGGCGGCGCGATAAGCCTCCTGCTTACCCAGCCCGATTACAATCACTCGCTCTGCCTTGACCCCCGCCAGGTTACGCAATACCAGGTGGGTATTCGCCTTGCCCTTGAATTCCGACTTCAGTACGGCGCGGATGGCGCCGTCGGCGGCGCGATCGATGGCTTCCGCCGCTACGGTCAGCACGCCGTCGGCGAAGACGCCAACACCAAGCGCGGCTGTGCGTAGTTGCGGAAGGGCGGTTGAGGTCTGTGTGCTAAATTCCATTCAGATTTTCCCGTGATGATCTAGGATGCCGACGATTATCCCGCAAATTCAGACATGTCACTATTTAAGCGTTCCGTCGTATCCGAGATCTTGAGCCATGCCGGCGTGGTCATATCCACATTGTTGGTCGTGTGGCTGAGCGTTCTGTTGGTGCGGCTACTGGGCGAAGCAGCGGCGGGTTCCATTGGCGCGGACGTCGTGGTCGGGCTTGCCACCTTCTCCAGCATCACGGCCTTGCCCGTGATTCTATCGGTCTCATTGTTTATTGCGGTGCTCACCACGATCACGCGGAATTTCCGCGAATCCGAAATGGTGGTGTGGTTTGCCAGCGGCTTATCGTTGCGTGATTGGGTGGGACCGGTGCTGCGGGTCGCCGTTCCCTTCGCCGTCATCATTTCCGTACTGACGCTCATGGCGTCGCCATGGGCGTATCGACAGATCAGCGAGTACCGACAGCGCTACGAGCAGCGTTCCGACCTGTCCAAGGTAGCGGCGGGGCAATTCATCGAGACCAATGGGGGGCAACGGGTGTTCTTCACGGAGGAGCCCCAGGATCCCGACCAAGAAATCGGCAACATCATCGCCCGGGTCGAAGACGAGGAGTGGGTGAGCCTTATCACCGCAGAAAGCGCCCGCATCGAGGAACAGTCCAATGGCGACCGTTTTCTTGTGCTGAGCTCGGGCCATCGCTACGACTTGCAGCCGGGCAAGCCCATCTTCCGCTTGGTCGATTTTGAGCGTTATGGTGTGCGCCTGGAAAGCGATGCCGAGCAAAGTTCGCCCGAAGCGGTGCGCGCACGGGCGGAGCAGGAGATAAAGGCGCGTCCGACCACGGCGCTGTTTTCCGACGGTACCGACGTGGCGGATTCCCAGATCATGTGGCGACTGGCCCTGCCGTTGGCCGCCCTGAACCTGGCTTTGCTGGCAATTCCGCTGGGTGCCGTGAACCCGCGCCTCGGGCGCTCGGGCGATATTCTGATTGCGGGCCTGGTGGGCTTGCTCTACATGAACCTGATCAATCTGTCGCGCGGCTGGATAGCGCATGGCAAGTTGGACTTCCATACCGGCGTATGGCTGGTGCATGCGCTCTTCGCTGCCCTGATGGTCTATATGATGTGGAGCAAATTGCGGGTCCGCGCGCCGCGCAAGCAGAAATCAGGGCAGGTAACGTAGGCGGTCGTCCGCGCCTTGCAGCAGCGGCGCATTCAATTGAGCCGCACGTTTGATGAAGTCCCACAGTGCCATGACGCGCCGCGATTGGCGAAGGTCCTCGTGGCAGTACATCCAAAACCGCCGACTAACCTGTATCTCGTCCTCGAGCACGGTGATGAGCCGTGGGTCCTGGGCAGCCATGAAGCAGGGCAGGATCGCCAGCGCATTGCCCTGCAGGGCGGCGTGATATTGCGCGATTACGCTGGTGCTGCGAAAGCCCACATTGGCCGCCGGTACGATGTCGTCCAGGTAACGCAGGTCGTCGCTGAACAGCAGTTCTTCCACATAGCCGATATAACGATGATGCTCCAGATCTTCGCGGTTGCGGATGGGCGGATTCTGCTCCAGATAGGCGCGCGTGCCGTATAGCCGCAAGGTGTATTCGCCCAGCAAGGTGCGCAAGTACGGGCCGCGTTGCGGCTGTTCCAGCGAGATCGCGATATCGGCCTCGCGTTTCGACAGGCTGATGAAGCGCGGCACCGGCATGATTTCCAGCGTGATGCCCGGGAAACGGCGCTGGAAATCCACCATGAGCGGGGCCAGAACGTAGCTGCCGAAACCTTCGGTAGCGCCGACCCGTAGGTGTCCCGACAACGCGGCCGCCTGTCCGGAGACTTCTTCCTGAGCGTTCAGCAACGTGCTCTCGATCTGCTCGGCATGGGCCAGAAAGCGCTGGCCGTCTTCCGTAAGCGTATAGCCAGAGGCCTTCGATTTGTTGAACAGTACGGTGTTCAAGGACTGTTCGAGCAAATGAATGCGCCGCGAAACGGTGGTGTGCTGCACCCCCAACCGCTTAGCGGCGCCACTGACCCGCTGAGTGCGCGCAACCTCAAGGAAATAGCGGATTCCGTCCCAGTCCATGATGTGCATATTTAGACATTGAATGTGCACACAATTGTATGGAAATAAGTTTTTTACACAACTACACTCGATTAGTGCCCGGTAGAAGAAGAGCGTCGCGAGGCACATCCAAAAGACAAGAAAATACGGAGACAACGCATGAAAGCGACAAGGAATACATTGACCGCGCTCGCGGCCTGCTGTCTCGGCGCGTCCGGTGCCGCATGGGCTGCCGCGCCGGCCGTCAAGATCGGCGTGCTGACCGATATGTCGGGAACCTATGCCTCGATGGGTGGCGCGGGCTCGGTGGCTGCTGCCCAACTAGCCATCGACGACTGCCTGGCGAATGAATGCAAAGGCATGGATATCTCGCTGGTTTCGGCGGACAACCAGAACAAGGCCGACGTCGGTGCAGCCAAGGCGCGGGAATGGTTCGATCGTGATGGAGTGACCGCCATCGCCGACCTGACCAATTCCGCCGTCGCGCTCGCCGTTCAGGACATCGCACGCGAGAAGAATCGGATCGCCCTGTTTTCCGGTCCCGCCACCAACGTTCTTACGAACGACAAGTGTTCGCCTGTTGGCTTTCACTGGATGTTCGACGTCTATTCGCAGTCGGTCGGCGGCGTAAAGGCCTCCATCGATAAGGGTGGCAAGTCCTGGTACTTCATCACCGTCGACTACGCTTTCGGCCACTCCCTTCAAAAGGGCGCCGAGCAAATGGTGAAAGAGCAGGGCGGCACGGTAGTGGGTTCGGTGCTTCATCCCCTGAACGTGCCGGATTTCGCGTCGTATCTGTTGCAGGCGCAAAGCTCCAAGGCACAGGTCGTCGCGCTGGCTAATAGCGGAGCCGACGTGGTCAACGCCATCAAGCAGGCCCGCGAGTTCGGCGTGGTCGCCGGCGGTCAGCGCCTTTCCTCACTGCTTATCTTCCTGTCCGACGTCAAGGCGCTGGGCCTGGAGAACGGTCAGGGCCTGACGTACGTTGATGGCTTCTACTGGGATTACGACGAAGGCACACGTCAGTGGTCGGATCGCTTTTCCAAGGCGTTCCGCGGGGTGAAGCCGACCATGACCCACGCCGGCGTGTATTCCAGCGTGCTGCATTACCTGCGCGGGGTTGCGGCCGCCCAATCGATTGAGGGCGACGCGGTTGCCCAGAAAATGCGCGAAATCCCCGTGCGTGACGACGTCATGCGCAATGCCTCCATCCGTCCGGATGGCCGGGTGATCCACGATATGTATCTCTACGAGGTCAAGAAGCCCTCGGAATCTGAACATGAATGGGACCTTGCCAAGCTGGTCGCGACCATTCCCGCCGAAGATGCTTTCCAGCCTCTGGAGCAGTCCACTTGCCCGCTGGTGAAGAAGAACGGCTGATCACCGCCGTCACACCGCAAGAACACATTAGGAGATCGTAATGAGCGCAGTACCGCAAGAGAATCAGGTCCCACGCATTCCGCTGTTGATCGGGGGCAAGCTGATTCAGTCCAAGTCCACCGAGTGGCGCGACGTGATCAATCCGGCGACTCAGGAGGTCGTCGCCCAGGTGCCTTTCTGCACCCGCGAGGAGCTCGATCTGGCAGTCAGCAATGCCAAGGAGGCTTTCCAGACCTGGCGCAACACCAGTGTAGGCGCCCGCATGCGCATCATGCTGAATCTTCAGAAGCTGGTGCGTGACAATACCGCGGCCTTGGCGAAGGCCATCACGCTGGAACACGGCAAGACCCTGCCGGATGCAGAAGGCGAAGTCGGGCGCGGGCTGGAGGTAATCGAACATGCCTGCTCCATCGCCAGCCTGCAGTTGGGCGAATACTCCGAGAACGCCGCCACCGGCATCGACGTCTACACGTTGATCCAGCCGCTGGGCGTGTGTGCTGGTATCACGGCCTTCAACTTCCCCGTGATGCTGCCCTCGTTCATGTTCCCGATCGCGGTGTCGACCGGCAATACCTTTGTGCTTAAGCCTTCCGAACAGGATCCCAGCTCCACACTGATGCTGGCGCAGCTCGCCCTCGAGGCAGGTCTGCCCCCCGGCGTGCTCAACGTGGTCCACGGCGGCCCGGACATCGCAAACGGGCTGTGCGAGCATCCGGACATCAAGGCGGTGTCCTTTATCGGTTCCACACGCGTGGGGACCGAGATTTATCGCCGCGCGTCCGAACATGGCAAGCGCTGCCAAGCCATGATGGGCGCCAAGAACCACTGCGTCATCCTTCCGGATGCCGATCGCGACGTGGCGCTAAATCAGTTGGTCGGAGCCGCCTTCGGGGCAGCCGGGCAGCGCTGCATGGCTACGTCGGTGGCCGTGTTCGTCGGCGAGAGCCGCGACTGGATTCCCGATTTCGTCGAACGCGCCAAGAAGCTCAAGGTGAATGCCGGTATCGACCGCGAAGCCGATCTGGGTCCCCTGGTGTCGCCGGCGGCGCGCGAGCGAGTGGAGGCCTTGATCCAGCAGGGTGTGGATGAAGGCGCCGAACTTCTGCTGGACGGCCGCGGCCTGAAGGTGCCGGGTTATGAGGACGGCAATTTCGTAGGCCCCACGGTGTTTTCGGGTGTGAAGGCCGACATGGTGATCTATCGTGAAGAGGTGTTCGGCCCCGTGCTGTGCATCGTGTGCGTGGATACGCTGGACGACGCCATCGCCTTCGTCAACGACAATCCTAATGGCAATGGCGTGGCAGTCTTCACCCAGGACGGTGGCAACGCACGCTACTTCCAGAACCGCATCGACGTCGGTCAGATCGGGGTCAATATCCCGATTCCGGTGCCCGTCGCCTGGTTCAGCTTTACCGGGTCCCGTGCCTCCAAGCTGGGGGACCTCGGCCCCAACGGCAAGCAGGCGGTGCATTTCTGGACGCAGACGAAAACCGTCACGGCGCGCTGGTCCGCTCATGCCCAGGGTGTGAATACCACCATTTCGATGAAGTAAGCTTATTTCTAAAAATAATTAAGACTTCGTTCGTTATTACATATAATAGCCTCGTCTAACGGGGCTATTTTTATGAACCTTCAGCAATTCCGCTTTGTGCGCGAGACGATCCGCCGGAACTTCAATCTGACTGAAGCGGCGCGTAGCCTGTATACCTCGCAACCTGGCGTATCAAAGGCCATCATCGAGTTCGAGGATGAGCTGGGCGTGAAGATCTTCGAGCGGCACGGTAAGCGAATCAAAGGTCTCACGAAGCCAGGTCAGGCCGTCGCGCAAGTCATCGAACGCATCATGCGGGAGGTGGACAACCTGAAGCGCGTCAGCGACGAGTTTGCGCGCGAAGATGAGGGCAGCCTGATCATCGGTTGCACGCACACCCAGGCCCGTTATCTTCTCCCTCGCGTCATTCCCGCCTTCAGGGAACGTTTCCCCAAGGTGCGGCTCCAGCTGGCGGAGGGCGATCCTGTCACACTGGCGCGCATGGTGCAGCACGAGCAGGCCGATGTGGCGATTGCCACCGAAACGCTTGCGCGCACACCCGGTCTCGCTACCTTGCCGGTGTACGAGTGGGAACACACGATCGTCATCCGCCCGGATCACCCTCTGGCCGAGTTGCGCTCCAGCGCGGCGCGCGCGATCTCGCTGCAGCAGGTGGCGCAGTATCCCATCGTGACGTATGACCGCGCATTCTCGGGTCGTGCATCGATTGACGCGGTGTTTGCGAGCCAGGGCATCCAGCCGGACATCGTGCTGGAGGCCATCGACGCCGACGTCATCAAGACTTATGTGGATGTCGGCCTGGGTATCGGGATCATCGCGGGCATCGCGTTCGATCCGCGCCGGGACAAGGGCCTGGTAGGTCTTCCCGCCGGACATCTGTTCGGCACCCACACCGCCCGGGTGGCGGTGAAGTCAGGCGTCTTCCTGCGCGACTACGTTTACGTGCTCATTGAGATGCTGGCCCCTGCACTCACGCGCGACGTCGTGCTCGAAGCGGTGGAGCAGACCACGGTCGCGGAAGCGACGGCGTAAAGGGCGGCCCAGTAAAAGGGCAGGCAAGGGCAGGCAAGAGGCCGCACGATGGCTCTTTCCCCCGGGGGACATGTTTCGTAGCGACTTTCTAAATGTGCTTATTGACAACGCAAATAGGAATCATTATCGTTACGTGACTTTCCATTCCTTTGGAGCCATCATGTCTCAGCCAGTCAGTGCCGTGGTCGTCGGAGCCGATCGTCTGGGCAATATTCCCGACGTGCTAAGAGGCCACGGTATCTCCATCATGCAGCACATTAGCGGACGCGACCCCTCGCATCAAAAGAAGACTCTCCAGTTGCCGTCCGGCACCCAGCTGCTCATTCTTCTGACGGATTTTCTCGGACACAACGTGATGAAGACGTTTCGCGCGGCAGCGCAACGTTCGGGCGTAAGAGTACTGATCTGCCGGCGTTCCGTGTGCAGCATGAAGCAGGCGCTGGCACTGTGCGGCTACTGTGAAGTGGGGTGCCCCCGCGCCTGCGGCGCAAAGCGATAAGAATCGGCGCCCGCAATGGGCGCGCGTTTAGCGAGGCCTTTTGTTACTTGGCTGCGACCTTCTTGCCGGCTTTGGCTTTCGACCCTTTCGAGGTCTTCGCAGCCGTGGAAACGGCGTTCGAGGCCAGACGGCGCGCACCGTTATAGCGCTTCTGCCAGTAGGCGATATTCATGCTTTCCACTCGCACCTTTGACCCAGTGCTGGGCGCATGAACGAACTTACCCTCTCCAAGGTAGATGCCAACATGTGAGAAGCGTTGGCCCCGTGTGTTGAAGAAGACCAAGTCACCGCGCTCCAGCTCGTCCCGCTTCACAGACTTGCCCAGACGGGCCATGTCGGAGGAGCGGCGGGGAAGCTTAAGGCCTAGAGACTTTTCGGCTGCGTATCGAACCAGGCCGCTGCAGTCGAAACCTTGGCTGGGAGAATTGCCGCCAAAGCGGTAGTTGATGCCAAGATAGGTGAGGGCCGTGGATGCGAGCCCAGTGGTGGGGCCTTGCGGCCGGCTGACTCGGTCTTGCGCGGAAAGATAGGCCCCGAGCGGGTCGGAACGCACATTGGCCAAATACTCGCTGCGTTCTTCGCGGTCTGCCAGCAGGCTCAGGGAGTCGATATCTTGTTGCCCTGCCAGCTGGTAGTCGCTTTGGGTAGCACAACCGGCCAAAACAATACAGAACGCTGCCGCCAGGCCACGGAGGCCGATGCGTGCACTCGCGGGCGCGCGCTCCGATTCCTTATGGTGTGGCGGTTGAGCAGACATGAGATACCAATGAAAAAACCCGTAACGTTGCGGGTACATGCCCGTTACGGGCGGATTGCTGCGGGTTGACCCCGAAATCAGCGAAGAAGTTTACCCCAGCCCCAAAGTAGCGGTAAAGTGCTTTCTACGCTCGTAAATTGACTTACTTCTCGTAATGTCGCGGCCGGACAGGTCCCGTCCTGGCGATCATTTCACAACAAGGAGACTCATGAACACCAAACCCACCCTCGCGGTCGACGACGTCCAGGCAGTGCTCGAAGCGGCCCGCCGCCATGCCGAACAGAACAAGTGGGCGGTCACCATCGCGGTGGTCGACGATGGCGGTCACCTGCTCGGGCTGCAGCGACTCGACGGCGCGGCACCGCTATCCGCGCATATCGCGCCCTCCAAGGCACGCACCGCTGCGATCGGCCGTCGCGAGACTAAGGGCTATGAAGACACCATCAACCAAGGTCGCTATGCCTTTCTGTCGGTTCCCTTCATCGATGGCATGCTCGAAGGCGGCGTTCCTATCGTGGTGGATGGCCATGTCGTGGGCGCCGTCGGCGTCTCGGGGGTGAAGTCGGACGAAGACGCGCAGATCGCACGCGCGGGCATTTCCGCTTTGCAAGTATGAAAACCGCCGGGCCGCGTTCCGCGTCCCGGCTGGGCGAAGCCCTGAACCCAGGGGTATCCCGGCGCGAGCTTTGGGCCTGGGCAATGTACGATTTCGCCAATTCGGGCTATACCACCGTGGTGCTCACCACGGTGTTCAGTGCCTATTTCGTCGGTGTGGTCGCAGCCGGTCGCGACTGGGGCACACTGGCGTTCACCAGCACCCTGTCGTTTTCCTATCTGCTGATCATGCTCACCATGCCGGCGCTGGGCGCTCGTGCCGATGCACGGGCTCGCAAGCGTCAGTTTCTTTTCATCAGCACGGCCGGCTGCGTGGCCGGTACGGCCTTGCTGGCCCTGGTTGGGCCCAACGATATCGCGTTAGGGTTATTCGCCCTGGCACTGTCCAACTATTGCTATTGTGTGGGGGAATCGCTCATCGCCGCCTTTCTACCTGAGCTGGCGCGTCCGAACGCCTTAGGCCGGGTGTCGGGTTGGGGATGGAGCTTTGGTTACCTGGGCGGTATGCTGACCCTGGGGCTGTCCCTGTACATCGCCACCCGGGCAGAGTCGTCCGGTCTGGCGGCGCACGACTACGTGCCCTGGGTCATGCTATTGACGGCAGTGGTCTTCAGCGTAGCGGCGGTACCGTCCTTTCTTTTCTTGCGGGAGCGTTCGCCGGCCACACACCGGCCCGCCGAGGGCATGTGGCAGCGTCTGCACAATGCCTGGCGCGACGCTGGCGAAAACTTCCCCGATTTCCGCAGGCTGCTGATCTGCGGAGCGTTTTATCAAGCGGGCATCGCGGTGGTCGTTACCCTGGCTGCCGTGTACGCGTCGCAAGCCATGGGCTTCACAATGGCCCAGACAATGCTGTTGGTCTTCACAGTGAACATTGCGGCCGCTGTGGGGGCCTTCTGGTTTGGTCACGTTCAGGATCGCATCGGCCACAAGCCGGCCCTGGCCATCACGCTGGCGGGCTGGATCCTGATGGTGTTGGTGGCTTATCTAGCAGTGAAACCTGAAATCTTCTGGCTGGCCGCGACCCTTGCCGGTCTGTGCATGGGCACCAGCCAGAGCGCGGGTCGAGCCATGGTGGGGGCATTCGCGCCGCCCGGCCGGCTGGCGGAGTTCTTTTCCTTATGGACCTTCGCCATACAGCTGGCGGCCGTAGTTGGACCGCTCTTCTATGGTGTCGTTACTTGGGTCAGCGGCGGCAATCATCGATTGGCGCTGCTACTGACCGGCAGCTTTTTCGTGCTGGGGCTGATCGTCCTAGCCAAGGTGGACTTTTCTCGCGGCATGCAGGCTCGTCGTGTATCGAACAGCGCATTCATTACCAACGAAGAGGAGACTTGAAGATGTCCAGTGAAATTGAGTCAATATTGACGGAGAACCGGGTGTTCGGTCCGTTCGAGAGGGTGGCCGCTACGGCCAACATCTCCGGCATGGACGCCTATAACGCCTTGTGCGACGAGGCGAGACGCGATCCGAACGGCTTCTGGGAACGCCTGGCGCGCGAGCACCTGGTGTGGGACAAGCCCTTCACCACCGTATTGGATGAATCCGACGCGCCGTTCTATCGCTGGTTCTCCGACGGAGAGCTGAACGTGTCCGCCAACTGCCTGGATCGGCACCTGGGGACGCCGACGGCTAACAAGACCGCGATCATCTTCGAGTCCGACGACGGCCAGGTGACGCGCGTCACGTATAAAGAGCTGCACGAACGCGTGTGCAGGCTGGCCAATGCCATTAGTTCGCTGGGCTACAAGAAGGGCGACCGCTCCATCATCTATCTCCCTATGTCGATCGAGGCCGTGGTGGCCATGCAGGCTTGCGCCCGCCTGGGTATCACGCACTCGGTTGTCTTTGGAGGGTTTTCGTCCAAGAGCCTGCACGAACGTTGCGTGGATGTGGGGGCGACTCTGGTCATTACAGCCGACGAACAGAAGCGCGGCGGGCGTGACATCCCCCTGAAGAAAGCAGTGGATGACGCCTTGTCGCAACCTGGCGGCGATGCCGTGCGCCACGTGATCGTGTATCGCCGTACCGGCGGGGCCGTGGAATGGAAAGAGGGGCGCGATATCTGGATGCACGAGATCGTCGCGCAGCAGGCGCCTACTAGTGAGCCGGTGCCGGTGAACGCTGAGCATCCGCTCTTCATCCTGTATACCTCGGGTTCGACGGGCAAACCCAAGGGTGTACAGCATGCTTCCGGCGGCTTCCTACTGTCGGCCTTGCTCACCATGAAATGGACGTTCGACCTGAAGGACGACGATATCTTCTGGTGCACGGCCGACGTGGGCTGGGTTACGGGACACACCTACATCACCTACGGGCCACTGGCTGCCGGCGCAACCCAGATCATGTTCGAAGGTGTGCCCACTTACCCGACGCCTGCCCGCTTCTGGGAGATGATCGAACGCCATAAATGCACCATTTTCTACACGGCGCCCACGGCGATTCGCTCACTCATCAAGGCCGCCGAGTCCAACGACGAACATCATCCCAAGAAGTTCGATCTCACTAGCCTGCGCATTATCGGTTCCGTCGGCGAACCCATCAATCCTGAGGCGTGGATGTGGTACTTCACTCACGTGGGTCGTGAGCGCTGCCCTGTGGTGGACACTTGGTGGCAGACCGAAACCGGTGTGCACATGATCACGCCGCTGCCGGGCGCCACGCCGCTCAAGCCGGGCTCCTGCACGCTGCCGCTGCCGGGCATCGAGGCAGGGGTCGTCGACGAAGCGGGCAAGGAGGTCGAGCCCGGCAAAGGCGGCTTCCTCGTGGTCAAGCGGCCCTGGCCGGCCATGATCCGTAATGTCTGGGGCGATGCGGAACGCTTCAAGAAAAGCTACTTCCCGCCCGAACTCGGCGGTGTCTACCTGGCAGGCGACGGCGCCCAGCGTGATGCCGACGGCTACTTCTGGATCATGGGCCGCATCGACGACGTCCTGAATGTATCCGGCCATCGTCTAGGCACGATGGAAGTGGAGTCTGCGATGGTGGCGCATCCGCTGGTGGCCGAAGCTGCCGTAGTGGGCAGGCCGGATGCGACGACGGGCGAAGCCGTGGTTGCCTTCGTGGTGCTGAAGCGCGCCGTACCGCAAGGCGAAGAGGGCAAGGAAATCGCACGCGAGCTACGCGAGTGGGTCGGTCGCGAGATCGGGCCCATTGCCAAGCCTCGCGAGATCCGTTTTGGCGAGAACCTGCCCAAGACGCGATCGGGCAAGATCATGCGTCGTCTGCTGCGTGTGGTGGCGCAGGAGCAGGAGATCACGCAGGACGTCTCCACGCTCGAAAACCCCGCCATCCTCGATCAGTTGTCGCAGGCATATTGATAGCACGGCGGCGAGCATGTCCTCGTCGCCAGCGTTACCGGCCGGTCGGCGTGTTTGCGCCGCCGGTCGTTAGTCCGGTGATACCATAGGCACACGCATTTTCTGTGTCTTCCCATCAGCTGGAATCCCCCTTGAACGCACGCAGCACTGATCCCGTCGCCCTCATGTTGATGGCCTTTGCCATCGTGGTGTGGGGCTTCAGCTGGATCGTTATGAAGTACATGACCAACTGGATCGGACCCTTCGATCTGGTGTTTTGGCGCAGCGTTGTCGCCTTCTTTGTTTTGTTGGCCATACAGCTTTCGCTCGGCCAGCGTTTCCATGTGCCCCCTTTGGGTCCGTCGTTCGCCGTCGCCCTGCTGCAAACTACCGGGTTCCAGAGCCTGGGACAGCTGGGTCTGACCATGGGTGGCACGGGCGAAGTCGTACTGCTGGCCTATACGATGCCGTTCTGGGCCGCAGCCATCGCCTGGCCGGTGTTGGGTGAGCGGCTTTCACGCTTGCATATGTTCGCCTTCGTTCTGGCGGGCGTGGGTCTGCTTCTTGTGATCGCGCCATGGAAGGGGGTGGGCAACGTCGTGGCGCTGATTCCTGGAGTGGCCGCCGGCATGTGCTGGGGGGCCGGCGTCGTGGTCAGCAAGAAGCTGTTCCGTGATCGGCCGCCGGCGATGCTGAATTTCATCACTTGGCAGATGGCGCTGGGAGCCATCTTCTGCGTTCCGTTGATTCTGCTCCTGCCGCAGCGCCCGACGGTGCTGTCGGTGGAGCTGGTCATGGGCATGGCTTACATGGCGATCCTTGCTTCGGCACTGGGGTGGTGGTTGTGGCTGTCCGTGGTGCGGAGGGTGAGCGTGGCTGTGGTGGGCATGTCCAGTCTGGGTGTGCCCGTACTTGCCGTGATTCTGGCGTGGGTCCTGTTGGGAGAGCGCCCGGAAGGCGCCACGCTGGTGGGCATCGGCAGCATTATTGTGGGCCTGGTGGTCGTGAACGTTGCGGCATTGAGGCCGGTCAGGGCCTGAACGGGGCGTTCGGATCAGCCCGTAACGGGCGCGGTACTTATAAAAAAAGCGGACCGGCATTGCGCACGGTCCGCTTTTTGTTCGCCCGGCAACGCGGCCGGCGGAACCCGGATATCACATGCCGTTGTACACGGGCCCTTCGCCGCCTTGAGGCGCCACCCAAACGATATTCTGCGTGGGGTCCTTGATATCGCAAGTCTTGCAGTGGACGCAGTTCTGCGCATTGATCTGCAGGCGGTCCTGCCCGTCGTCGTCCTTCACGAACTCGTAGACGCCGGCCGGACAGTAACGGGCTTCCGGACCGCCGTACTTCGCCAGGTTCACCGACACCGGGATCGTATCGTCCTTCAGCGTCAGGTGGATCGGCTGGTCTTCCTCGTGGTTCGTGTTCGAAATAAACACCGAACTGAGGCGGTCGAACGTGATCTTGCCGTCGGGTTTAGGATATTCGATGCGTTCGCATTCCGAAGCGGGCTGCAGACAGGCGTGATCCGGCTTGGTGCGATGAATCGTCCACGGCATCTTGCCCTTGAGCAGCCATTGTTCGATTCCGGTCATCAACGTGGCAACGGTGCGGCCCTTCTTGAACCATTGCTTGAAGTTACGCGCCTTGTTGAGTTCCGCATGCAACCAGGAAGCCTCGAACGCGTGCGGGTAGGCCACCAGTTCGTCGCGGCTGCGATTGGATTTCAACGCATCGAATGCCGCTTCGGCGGCGAGGGCGCCGGACTTGATCGCAGCATGGCTGCCTTTAATGCGCGAGGCGTTCAGCATGCCGGCCTCGCAACCCACCAGGACGCCGCCCGGGAAGCACAGTTTGGGCAACGAAAGCAGGCCACCCGCCGTCAGCGACCGCGCGCCGTAGGCAATACGTTTGCCGCCCTCGAAAGTCGGACGGATGGCGGGGTGCGTTTTGTAGCGCTGGAATTCTTCGAATGGAGACAGCCAGGGGTTGGCGTAGTCGAGCCCCACCACCAGACCCACCACCACGATGTTGTCCTTCATGTGGTACAGGAAGGAGCCGCCGTAGGTGTCGGAATCCAGAGGCCAGCCGGCGGTATGGACGACCAGGCCCGGGCGCGACTGCGCCGGGTCGACTTCCCACATTTCCTTGATGCCGATGCCGTAGCTTTGCGGGTCGCGGCCAGCGTCAAGTTTGTAGCGCTCGATCAGTTCACGGCCCAGCTGACCGCGCGATCCTTCCGCGAAAATCGTGTAGCGGGCATGCAATTCCATGCCGGGCTGGTAGGCGCCGGTGGGCTCGCCGTCACGGCCGATCCCCATATCGCCGGTTGCCACGCCCTTTACGGCGCCGTTCTCGTCATAAAGGATTTCTTTGGCAGCGAAACCGGGGAACACGTCCACGCCGAGCGCTTCGGCTTGCTCGCCCAGCCAGCTGACCACGTGGCCCAGGCGCACGATGTAGTTGCCTTCATTGTGAAAGCACTCGGGAAGCAGCCATTGCGGTGTTGCGCGGGATCCGTTTTCGGAGAGGAACAGGAAGCGGTCCTCGGTCACGGGGGTGTCCAGGGGCGCGCCTTTTTCCTTCCAGTCGGGAATCAGCTCAGTCAGTGCGCGTGGATCGATGACCGCACCGGACAAGGTGTGAGCGCCGAGTTCGGCGCCTTTTTCCAATACACAGACGCTGATGTCGTGATTGTGTTCTGTGGCAAGCTGCTTGAGACGGATGGCTGCCGACAGCCCGCCTGGGCCGCCGCCGATCACCACCACGTCGTATTCCATTGATTCACGTTCAACCATGGTCTGGTATCTCCTTGTCTCGATCCATTCAGAACGTCTGATTATGTCGAGCGGCAAGCCGGGATTACGGCGCGGCGACTCGCTTTCAGAGCTCTCGTATTGGGTCGATTGTATTGCAGGCCGCATTGAATTGTTGCACTGCCACGAACTGGGCATCGCCGGTATACTTTGTTGGCGTTCAAAACAGAATGGAGACAAGGAAGTTGGAAACACCCGACAACGCACCAATGCAGCCCCAAGTGGGCGCATGCTTCAGGTTCGAGATGCCGGTGCGTTGGGGCGATCTCGACGCTTTCGGGCACGTCAACAATACGGTTTACTTCCGTTACATGGAGGAAGCCCGGGTGAATTGCATGGGCGCCGCCGGTATCGGCATATCGGGCGCCGGGCGTGCGCTTGCGCTGGCTCATACCTCCTGCGATTTCCTGCGCCCCATCTTCTGGCCCGCTACGTTGCAGATCGAAATGTGTCTACAACGGGTGGGTCGCTCCAGTCTGGAATACGTGGCCGAGTTATCCATATTGGGTGACGACGCCGGTCCATGCATGCGGGCGCGCAACGTCATTGTCGGCACCGATCCCGCTACGGGCCAGTCCATGCCGTGGACCGCGGCTGAGCTGCAAGGCTTGGCGAGGGCGTTTGCTTCGCCGAAATCATGATGCAAACCCAAATCGACGCGTACCGGACGGCCGGCCCGGGCGGCGCGCTTCAGCTTCGACTTTTTGTTTCGTACAAGGAAGGGTGTAATGGATAAAGTCTATGCAAGTGCCGAAGAAGCACTGAAAGATATCGTGGCCGACGGCCAGACGATCGCGGTGGGCGGTTTCGGCCTCTGCGGCATTCCTGAAGCGCTTATTGCAGCGCTGCGGGACTCCGGCGTGAAGAACCTGACCTGCATCAGCAACAACGCAGGGGTGGACGGCTTCGGTCTGGGCCAGCTGCTGGAAACGCGCCAGATCAGCAAGATGATTGCTTCCTATGTGGGTGAGAACAAGGAATTCGAGCGCCAGTTCCTCGCGGGTGAACTCGAATTGGAATTCACCCCGCAAGGTACGCTGGCCGAGAAGCTGCGCGCCGGCGGCGCCGGCAT
>DATGNX010000058.1:0-22955 GCA_035306485.1 Burkholderiaceae bacterium | reverse complement strand
ACGCACCGGGCCATCCAGGCGCTGCAGGTTGCAGTTGATCACGAAGATCAGATTGTCGAGCTTTTCGCGCGCAGCCAGACTGATGGCGCCCAGGGACTCGGGCTCGTCCATTTCGCCGTCGCCGCAGAACACCCAGACCTTACGCTTGCTGGTGTCGGCGATGCCGCGAGCATGCAGATACTTCAGGAAGCGGGCCTGGTAAATGGCCATCAGCGGGCCCAGACCCATCGATACGGTCGGGAACTGCCAGAATTCCGGCATCAGCTTGGGATGCGGGTACGACGGCAGACCCTTGCCATCGACTTCCTGACGGAAGTTGTCCAGCTGCTCTTCGGTGATGCGGCCTTCCAGATAGGCGCGACCATAAATGCCAGGGGACGAGTGCCCCTGGAAGTAGACCAGGTCGCCGCCGTGGTCCTCGGTTTCGGCGTGCCAGAAATGGTTCTGGCCGCAGCCGATCATGGTGGCAAGCGACGCGAACGATGCAATGTGCCCGCCCAAATCGCCGCCGTCGGCCGGATGCACGCTATTGGCCTTCACCACCATCGCCATGGCGTTCCAGCGGACATACGAGCGGATACGCTCTTCCAGCACCAGGTTGCCTGGGTGCGGAGGCTCCAGGCCCGGCGGGATGGTGTTCACATAGGCGGTATTTGCCGAGAACGGGATGTAGGCTCCGGAGCGGCGCGCAAGGTCGATCAGCCGTTCCAGGAGATGATGCGCTCGTTCCGGACCTTCACGATCGAGTACCGCTTCAAGCGCTTCGAGCCATTCCCGTTCTTCAAGGGCGGCGTCGTCGACCTGGTTGGCCGAAGACTGTGCGTGTGCAAGAGAGGACATTAATAGGTCTCCTGATCATTCAATTGTTCGACGTCCGGGAAAGCGTGCGGACAGGATCTGCTCGCCGCTGCGCGGCACCAGGACCATTCTAGGGAGAAGGCGATATCCGGGCAAGCAATATTTCATTTTATGGTATTGTTTTTCGTAATGTGGAATTGTGACAGGTGTCACATGCCTGCAAACCGCGTAAACCGTCGCCACATGGTCGTCGTCGCCCTCCCCGACTACAATTGGTGACGTGCCCGCGACCGGCCTTTCGAACCCCATGGCTAGCCACTCGAAGAAATCTCTCATCCCCACCACGTTCTACGATCAGGCCCATCACCCACGGCGGGGGCTTTACTGGCTCACGCCCGTGATCGTCCTGATCCTGTATTTGTGCGTCATGGGCGCCTTCATCTGGCTACAGCGGCTGCATAACGACAGCGTCATGTTCGTGACGATCGATCAAGAAACGCGCCAGCAGCGTCTCATGATGATCATCGCGGCGCTGTCTTTCGTCATCGTCCTGAACCTGCTGGCCTTATGGCGTTATACGCGTTACCGCACCACAGCGGAAGCGGCCCTTATCGCTGAAACGGGCTTTCGGCGCGCCATGGAGAACTCCATGTCGACCGGCATGCGCGTGTTCGACATGCAGGGTCGTATCGCCTATGTGAATCCAGCATTCTGCAGGATGATAGGCTGGAACGAAGCCGATCTCATCGGCCGGACCGCCCCCTTCCCCTATTGGATACCGGGGCGCCATGCACAGCACCGTGAAACACTCGAACTCTTGCTTTCTGGCCGCACCCCCAGTAGCGGCCTCGAAGTAGAAGCGCAGCGCCGCGACGGCTCACGCTTCACCGCCCGCATGTACGTCTCACCGCTGCGCGATCCCAACGGCGAGCAGATCGGCTGGATGACATCCATGACGGACATCACGGAGCCCAAGCGGATCCGCGAGGCCCTGACCGCGGCGCACGAGCGTTTCATGACCGTGCTTGAAGGCCTGGACGATGCCATCTCCGTGGTGGCCGACACCACGGAAGGCCTTGAGCTGCTGTTCGCCAATCGTACGTACCGGCGCTTCTTCGGCGCGCAATCCAGCGGTCACGCTGAACTGCTGGGCGGACGCCTGGGCCGGTTCACCGACGAAACGGTGGAAATCTATTCTGAATCCGCACAGCGCTGGTTCGAGGTGCATCACCGTATCCTGGCCTGGACGGACGGTCGCCGCGTGCGCCTACAAGTTGCGCGCGACATCACCGAGCGGCGCATGCACGAGGAAGCGTCCCAAATTCAACAGGAAAAAATCCAGCTCACCAGCCGGCTGACCACGATGGGCGAAATGGCTTCATCGCTTGCCCATGAGCTGAACCAGCCACTGACCGCCATCGCAAACTACAACATGGCCGCGGTCGCCATGCTCAAGGGCGGCGACGTCCACAAGGAACGTCTGCTCGAAGCGCTGGAGAAATCCGCGGCCCAAGCGGAACGTGCCGGCAAGATCATCAGCCGCATTCGAGAATTCGTGAAACGCAGTGAACCGCGACGCCAGCGCGTGAAGGTGCGCGGCATCCTGGACAATGCCGTAGCGTTCGCGGAAATCGACGCCCGTAAGCGTCTGATCGAGATCCAGCAACAGCTGCCCGACCCCATGCCCGACGTCCTGGCAGACCCGATTCTGATCGAGCAGGTATTATTGAATCTTCTGAAGAACGGCGTCGAGGCCATGGAAAAGAGCGACTATCACGTCTTGCACGTGAACGTGTCGCAGCAGGATCGCATGCTGGAAATTGCGGTGATAGACCGCGGTCACGGCCTACGCGACCCAGAAAGACTGTTCGAACCGTTCTACAGTACCAAGTCCGAAGGACTGGGCATGGGACTCAACATTTGCCGCACCATTATTGAGTCCCATCACGGACGCCTGTGGGCGGAGCAGAATCCGGAAGGCGGCACCATCTTCCGCTTTACCTTGCCCTGCGCACCGCAGGACGACACTTCGGAAACACAAGAAGACATCCAGGAGCATGCATGACGAACACCCAGGCAACGAGCACGATTTTCATTGTGGACGACGACGAGGCCGTACGCGATTCTCTGCGCTGGCTGCTTGAAGCCAACGGCTATCGCGTTAGGGCCTTCAGTGGCGCCGAGGAATTCCTCCAGGCCTACGACCCCGAACAAGTCGGCGTGCTGATCGTCGACGTCCGCATGCCCGGCATGAGCGGGCTGGAGCTGCAGGAAGCCCTGATCGCGCGCCAGGCGCCGCTGCCCATCGTCTTCATCACGGGCCACGGCGACGTTCCGATGGCCGTCTCCACCATGAAGAAGGGTGCCGTCGATTTCCTCGAAAAGCCGTTTAACGAGAGCGACCTGCGCGACATCGTGGCCCGTATGCTCGAAGACGCCGCCGAACGCGTCGCCCAGGCCCGCGCCAAACGCGACCAGGAAGCCGTCCTCAGCCGCCTCACCGCTCGCGAACAGCAAGTGCTTGAGCGCATCGTTGCCGGCCGGCTGAACAAACAGATCGCCGGCGACCTGAACATCAGTATCAAGACCGTAGAAGCGCATCGCGCAAACATCATGGAAAAACTTGAAGTCACCACCGTAGCCGATCTCATGAAGATCGCACTCACCAAACCTGAAGGAACCGCATGACCGCCCGCATCATCGATGGCAAGGCGCTGTCGCAGGCCGTGCGCGCGGAAGTCGCCGAACGCGTCACGGCGCTGCGCGCCCAAGGCATACACCCCGGCTTGGCCGTAGTACTGGTGGGCGAAGACCCCGCCTCACAGGTCTACGTACGCAACAAGGCGGCCGCCTGTGAAAAGGCCGGCCTGCACTCGCGCGTCATCCGCATGGGCGATGACACCACCGAAGCCGAACTGCTCGATGTCGTGCGTCAGCTCAACGAGGATGCCTCCATTCATGGCATCCTGGTCCAGCTGCCGCTGCCGGGCCATATGAATACCGCCAAGGTCATCGAGACCATCTCGGCCGAGAAGGACGTCGACGGCTTTCACATTAGCAACGCCGGTTTGCTCATGACTGGGAAACCGCTGTTCCGCCCCTGCACGCCCTACGGCGTGATGCGCATGCTGGAGTCGGAAAACGTCACCGTGCGCGGCGCTGAAGCCGTGGTGGTGGGCGCCAGCAATATCGTTGGTAAGCCGATGGCCATGCTGCTACTGGCCGCCGGCGCGACTGTCACCATCTGCAATTCCAAAACACGCGATCTCGGCGCCCAGACCCGCCGCGCCGATATTCTCGTAGTAGCCACCGGCAAACCCGGCATGATCACGGCTGACATGATCAAGCCCGGCGCTGTCGTGATCGACGTGGGTATTAACCGCCTCCCCGACGGCCGCCTGGTCGGCGACGTCGACTTCGAAGGCGCGCGTGAAGTGGCCGGTGCGATTACGCCCGTGCCCGGCGGCGTCGGCCCCATGACCATCGCCATGCTGCTGGTCAACACCCTGGAAGCCGCCGAACGCAGCGCCGCAGGCATCACCACCGCTAACACTCTGAGCTGAACACGAAACACGCCGTATGTCATTGAACCCCCTGCTGGCTCCCATATCCTCCCTGCTGGACTATGCCGCGATCCGTCCCGAGCATATCGAGTCCGCGATTCCCACTCTCATCGAGGAAGCGCGTAACGCAGTTGAACGCGCCGCCGATCCTGCCCTGCCGGCAACCTGGGACGCGATCATCGAGCCGCTGGAAGATGCTTCGGAACGGCTGTGGCGTGCCTGGTCTGTAGCGGGTCACTTGAACGGTGTCGTCAACACGCCAGAGATCCGCAACGCCTACAACGCCTGCCTGCCCGCGATCACCGCCTACTCGACCTGGGTAGGTCTGCACCGTGGGTTGTATGCGCAGTATCAGCGATTGAGTGAAGCGTCGGTCTTCAAGACCCTCACTCCTGCCCGCAGGCGCATTGTGGAACTCGCACTGCGCGATTTCCGCCTGAGCGGCGTCGAGCTTGAGGGCGAGGCCCGTGAGCGCTACACCGTCATCTCGGATGAAGCGGCGCAGGTCTCCCAGAAGTTTTCAGAAAACGCGCTGGACGCCGTCGACGAGTGGGCGCTGTTCATCAGCGACCGCGCACAGCTGGAAGGCATTCCTGACGACGTCCTGGAAGCCGCGCACGCCGCTGCCCAGGCCGACGAACGTGAAGGCTGGAAGCTCACCCTGAAAATGCCCTGCTACCTGCCCGTCATGCAGCACGCCCGAGACCGCGGTGTGCGGGAGCAGATGTATCGAGGCTACGCCACGATCGCATCCGATCAGGGCGATACCCGCTACGACAACTCCGAGCTAATCGAGCGCCTGCTTGCCCTGCGTGCCGAGGAAGCGGCGCTATTGGGCTACGCCAGCTATGCCGAAATGCGGCTGGAAACCCGCATGGCCGATACACCGGAGGAAGTCCTGGAATTCTTGCGTACGCTCGCAACGCGTGCCCGGCCGCACGGCCAACGCGATCTAGCCGAATTGCAGGAGTTCGCACGCGAGGAACTGGCTATGGACGAACTGCAGCCCTGGGACCTTGCATTCGTCTCCGAGCGTCTGCGCGAGTCCCGCTACGCGTACTCAGAGGAAGAGGTACGCAAGTACTTCACCGAAGACCGCGTGCTGAACGGCTTGTTCCAAGTCGTGGAGCGCCTCTTCGGCGTCCGCATGAATGCCCTCGACGCACCCGTTTGGCACGAAGACGCACGCGCGTATGAAGTTCGGGATACGCAGGGGCAGATCCTGGGCACGCTCTACCTGGATCTATACGCACGCCAAGGCAAACAAAGCGGTGCGTGGGTGGATAGCGAACGCTCCCGCCGTCGGACACCGTCGAGCCTGCAGACGCCCGTGGTCTATTTGACCTGCAATTTCTCACGCCCTCAGGACGGACGCCCCTGCCTGCTGACCCACGACGACGTCATCACGCTTTTCCATGAAAGCGGGCACGCCCTGCACGCCCTGCTTTCGCAGGTGGACGACCCGGCATCGTCGCCGTTTGCCAGCGTGGAATGGGATGCCATCGAGCTGCCGTCGCAATTCATGGAAAACTTCTGCTGGGAATGGTCGGTGATTCAATCGCTGACCGCTCATGTGGATACCGGCGAAACCCTGCCGCGCGCGCTCTACGACAAGATGCTCGCGGCCAAGAATTTCCAAAGCGGCATGCAGATGCTGCGGCAGATCGAGTTTTCCTTGTTCGACATGCTGATTCACCAGCGCGACGCCGGTCTGCCGATCGCCGATGTGCTGGCCACGCTCGACGAGGTCCGCAAGGAAGTCGCCGTCGTGTTCCCGCCGTCGTGGCATCGCTTCCCGCATAACTTCTCGCACTTGTTCGCCGGCGGTTATGGCGCGGGCTACTACAGCTACAAGTGGGCTGAGGTGCTATCGTCGGATGCCTACGGTGCGTTCGAGGAAGCGGCAGCTACGACACCCGACGGCACGCGCGATACACTGGACCCAACAACCGGCCAGCGCTTCCTGCGTGAGGTCCTCGCCGTCGGCGGCACCCGTCCCGCCGCGGATTCCTTCCGCGCATTCCGTGGCCGTGAACCCTCCCTGGAGGCGCTGTTGCGCCATAGCGGCATGGCCGATACGGCGCCGGCGCATTAAGCCATGAAACTCAACCGCCTGTCCGTCCGCCGCCTCTTCACCCGCCGCTGCGCGCTCGGCGCAGCGATGTCGGGCGTCGCGCTGTGCTTGCCACTGTTGGGGCCCGGGTTGCCCAATGCGCATGCCCAGTCGATCGATCCGGATTCGCTGCCCGGCAAATCGGGCAGTGAGCCTTCCAGTGGTCATTCGGCAGGCGCCGACTCTACTGTTCACCCCATACGCGGCTTTCTGCCCGATCTGGATTTCGAACTGGTGGCGGCCGGCGACAAGACTGTCACTGAAGAGGACTTCGAAGGCAAAGTCGTATTGATGTTCTTCGGCTATGCCAGTTGTCCGGACATCTGTCCCACGACCATGGCTCAGCTTTCGCAGGTCATGGAAGCGCTGGGGCCGCAGGCCGACCAGGTCCGCATCCTCTTTATCAGCGTGGACCCCCATCGCGACACGCCCGAAATCCTGCAGGCCTACGTCAATGCGTTCGACAAAAACGCCATTGGCCTGACGGGCAGCGAACGGCAGATCTCCCGTTTGGCCCGCCGCTATCGGGTGGCATACCAGATTGAGAAGCCCCGCGGCGACGATCCGGAAGACTACGAAGTGGCGCACAGCCGCGGTATCTACATGTTCGACGCGCAAGGAAAGGCGCGCCTGCTGGCCTCGGACGGCGAGTCGGTCGAAAAGCTGACCACCGCCGTTCGCAGCCTGCTTCCTGAGGAGAGAAAGGGATAAACATGACGCAAGCCAACGAGTATCAACCGCCCGAGGTCTGGACTGCGCCTCAACCCGACGATGGCCGATTCTCCGGCATCAACAGCGCGGAAGCCGGCGCACGCTTCGAGGCCGAATTGCCACGGGGCAAGCACCCTCTACAGCTCTATTCTCTGGCCACACCGAATGGGCAGAAGGTCACGATCATGCTGGAGGAGCTGCTGGCCCTAGGCGTGACGGAAGCCGAGTACGACGCCCACCTCATCCGCATCATGGAGCAAGATCAGTTCTCCAGCGGCTTTGTGGCCATCAATCCGAACTCAAAGATCCCGGCCCTGCTCGACTGCAGCGAACCCGAGCCTGTACGCGTGTTCGAGTCCGGCGCCATATTGCTGTACCTGGCCGACAAATTCGGCCATTTCCTTCCAAAGTCGCACGCGGGGCGCACCGAAGCGCTGAACTGGCTGTTCTGGCTCCAGGGCGCCGCGCCTTTTGTGGGTGGGGGATTCGGCCATTTCTACGCCTATGCGCCGGTGAAACTGGAATACCCGATCAACCGCTACACCATGGAAGCCAAGCGGCTGCTGGATGTTCTGGATCGACGCCTGGCCGAAACCCACTATCTAGCGGGCGACGAATACACAATCGCGGATATGGCGACATGGCCGTGGTTTGGCGGCCTCATCAACGGCCGCAGCTATAACGCGGCCAAGTTCCTGGATGCGGAGCGTTACACCAACGTTCGCCGCTGGACCGACGAAATCGCCGAACGTCCGGCGGTGCAGCGCGGCATCGTGGTCAACACCACGCAAGGCGAACCCGAAGAGCAGCTGCGCGAGCGACACGACGCGGCAGATATCGACAGGTTCCTGGCGGCACGCAAGAAGGCGGCAGGCTGAGCCTCAGCGAGGATACGGCCCGCTCTGCGGGCCGAACTCACTTCTTGGAGTTGGACACTGTCTCAACTTTCGGGGGTGCAGTTCAGATGACGCAGGCGGGCTTTTTTGTGTCCGGCACAGCTCAGCGAAGCGCCGACTCAAGTTTGCGCTGCCGGGGTTGACGCGACAGAGAGTTCGGCGGCCAGATGCTGCAATGCGGTGCGCAGCCCTTCTTCCACCACGGGATGGTAGAACGGCATGGCCAGCATCTGATCCACCGTCAGCTTTTGCTGCACGCACCAAGCCAGTAGATGGGCAATATGCTCCATGGCCGGACCGGCCATCTCCGCCCCAAGAAACACGCCGCTGCCGCGCTGTGCGTAGACGCGCAATTTGCCGCGGTTCTTCAGCATGATGCGCGACCGGCCCTGATTGGCGAAATCCACCTCGCCGACTGCGGCATCGTCAGGCAGCTCATTAAAGCGCAGCCCCACCGCCGCCAGTTGCGGATCGGAGAACACAATGGATAGCGGCGCGCGTCGCTCCGCAGGGGTGACGTCGGGGTAGCGCGCTGCATTGCGACCTGCGATCCTGCCGTCGTCTGCGGCTTCGTGCAGCAAGGGCAATACACCGTTCACATCGCCCGCAATGAAAATGGGCGCGTCTTTCAGTTGTAGCGTTTGTGCGTCGTAAAGAGGGACGCCTTTCGGACCCAAGCGTGCGCTGGTGTTCTCCAGTCCGATATCGTCAAGATTCGGAGTTCGACCAGCCGCCAGCAGCACATAGTCGAATTGCTCCACGACCTGCGGTTCCCCTGCCACTTGGTAGCGGACCTCCGCCGCATCACCTACCCGTCTGACATCCAGGATCGCGGCTTCAAGACAAAGATCCAGTTCCTCCCTGAAAGCCGCCACCGCGCTGCGATAAACCAGGGGGTCGCGCAACCCGCCCACGTGCGCGCTGCGTTGCAATATGCGGGTGCGCACACCAAGACGAGACAAGGCCTGCCCCAGTTCTAAGCCGATCACGCCCGCGCCCACGACCAGAACGCTTTCCGGAAGGTCGGTCCAGTCGAAGACGTCGTCATTCACAATCGCACGATCGCCCAACGGTTGGTAGGCTTCCGGAATATTGGGCCGGGTGCCCGTGGCGATCACGATCGCGCGGGCTTCCACCTGCGTGTGGCCCCCGACATCCAAAACATTTTCCGACAGGAATCGGGCACGGCCCCGCAACTTGTCCGCTTCCGGCATGCTCTCAATGCCGCGCAGCGTATAGCCCACGAAACGATCACGTTCGCTGCGGACCCGCTGCATAACGGCGCGGCCATCGATACGCACGCCTTCCACATTCACGCCGAAGGCCGATGCGTGTTCGGCCGCGTGTGCGGCCTCGGCAGCGGCGATCAGCAACTTGGAGGGCATGCAGCCCACACGCGCGCAAGTCGTTCCGTAAGGCCCGTCCTCAATCAGAACGGCCCGCGCGCCCTCCTTCACCGCCGAGCGCCAGGCCGTCATGCCGGCCGTGCCGGCTCCGATGATGGCGACATCGACCTTGAGCGTGTTCATGGTCACGGGCGATATTCCTTTACGAATTGCCGGTAGTCGGGACGCGTCTGCGGATAGATCGGATCAATAGGCGTACCCACGGCCATATAGCCCATAAAGCGGTAATCCAGCGGGTCGTAGCCCAGCATCTCGTTGACTTCGTCGATATAGGTTCCCAGGCCGGTGCTCCAGAAGGCGCCGAATCCCAGCATGTGTGCGGCGTTGAGCATGTTCATGGCCGCAGCGCCCACAGCGAGCATGCGTTCCGTTTCAGGGATCTTGTTCACCGAATGATCTCGGTGGCAGGCCATGGCAATCAGCAGCGGGACGTCCTTCAACCAGCGACGTGCGTTCTCTTCCTTTTGCACGGGTATCGGGTTGGCCGACGCCTGCGAGGTCGCAAACAGTTTGTCCACGAATTCCGGCATGACATCCTGGCGAATCAGCGAGAAGCGCCAGGGGCGGAGCTTGCCGTGATCGGGCGCCGACATGGCGGCCTGCAGGATCAGAGAGAGCTGATCCTCGTTCGGCCCCGGCGCACGCACGAATTTCACGGATTGTCGATCAAGCAGGAACTGCAAAGCGTTTTCAGACATCTTCCTTCCTGTGGGCATGAACGGTGGGCTCATGCGGTAAAAGGGAATGTTCGGGTTAGCCGTGCACCCCACCGAGTGCGGCTTGGCGGGCGATGATCATTTCCGCTTTCATGTCGCGGATGGCCTTCTCCCAGCCATCGAATACGGCGCGTGCGACGATGGCGTGGCCGATATTCAACTCGGCAATGCCTTCGAGGGCCGCAATAGGCTGGACGTTCGTGTAATGCAGCCCGTGGCCGGCGTTGACGCGCAGACCCAGAGATATGCCATGTGCCACACCCTTGCGCAGCCGTTCGAGTTCAGCCTGCTGGGCGGAGGGATTGGCTTCGGCTTCCGCATAAGCACCCGTGTGCAGCTCAACCACCGTGGCGCCGGCCCGCTCCGAGGCTTCAAGTTGTGCAGAATCCGGGTCGATAAACAGCGATACGCGTATTCCTGCATCATGCAGGCGGGACACGGCATCGCGTACGGAATCGAAGTGCGTGACGACGTCCAACCCGCCTTCGGTGGTCAGTTCCTGGCGTTTCTCCGGCACCAGGCAGACGTCATGGGGCCGCACTCGGCAGGCGATCTCCAGCATGGCGGGCGTGATCGCGCATTCCAGGTTCATGCGCGTGCGCAGCATGGGCCGAATGGCTTCGACGTCGGCATCCTGAATATGCCGGCGATCTTCGCGCAGATGCAGGGTGATGAGGTCCGCACCGGCGTCTTCCGCCCGACGTGCGGCCTCAAGAGGATCCGGATAGGCCGTATGACGCTGCTGACGCAACGTGGCGACGTGATCGATATTCACGCCCAAGTCAATCATGGCAAACACTCCAAAACCCCTATTATGGGCTTTTTAGAGCGACTCGGCACTTGCCCCGGCTGAGACGGGCGCCTGACCCGATACGTTACCCTGGCCTTCGGCTGCGACGGGGTCCGCCGTTTCCGCGAGCCATCCGCCTCCCAGCGCCTTGTACAAAGCCACGCGGTTCAGCAGGGATTCCATCCCCACTTGAAGAAAGGCCTGCTGTACGGAGTACAGGTTCACTTCGGCACTTTGCACCTGCAGGAAGCTGTCTACACCCGTCTCGTACCGCAGGTTGGCCAGTCGCAGCGCCTCGGCTGCGGTGGCTTCGAGTGCTCGCATGGCTTCAAGCTGATCCCAATAGGTGGCCTCTCCCGCCAAAGCATCCGCCACTTCACGGAATGCCGTTTGGATGGTCTTCTCGTATTCAGCCACCGCCAAGTTCTTACGGGCCTCTGCCAAATCAAGATTGCCGGCGATACCGCTATTGAAGATCGGTATCTGTAGCTGCGGCTGGTATTGCCAATAGCGATTGCCACCAGAGAACAAGCCGCCAAGTTGCGGGCTGGCAAAGCCCAGCATGCCGGTAATCGAAATATTGGGGAAGAAGGCGGCACGGGCGGCGCCGATACTGGCATTGGCGCCGATCAGCGCATGTTCGGCACCGATAATGTCCGGCCGTCGAGTCAACAATTCGGACGGCAAGCCCACGGGTATGGACGCGAGGATCTGATCACGACCGAACTGGGCGGGCGGCGGCATGTCGTCCGGCAGCGGTGCGCCCACCAGCAATTGCAGCGCATTGAGTGCCTGTGCCTCCGTGCGCCGAATCGATTGCTGGTCGGCACGAATGGTCTCGACCTGTCCGCGCGCCTGCTGCAGATCGAGCGCGGAAGCCACGCCGGTATCGTAGCGAGCCTGGACTAGACGCAGCGTTGCTTCACGCGACTGCAGGGTCTTGTCCATCAGTTCTTGCAGTTGTTGCGCCGTGCGCAAGCGGAAATAGGCTTCCGCCACTTGGGACACCAGGTTGATCTGTACCGTGCGCTGCGCCTGGGCGGTCGCCAGGAACTGCTGGCGTGCCGCTTCACTGAGATTGCGCACGCGGCCGAAGAAATCCAGCTCGAAGGTGGTCATGGCCACCCCGGCCATGTAGCTGCGGGTCACGCTGGGCGAATCCGGTCCTGCCGGACGCAGAGCCTCCGGGTAGCCGGTGACCGAGGCATTGCCTCCCACTCCAAACGTCGGCAGCCGCTCGCTGTCGGCGATACCGTACTGCGCCCTCGCCTCTTCGACGCGAGCCAGCGCGATACGCATGTCTCGATTGTTGTCCAGCGCCAGGCCGATCAGGTCACGCAGGCGCGGATCGGCGAAGAATTCCTTCCAACCGAGGTTCGCACTATGCGCGATATCAGAGTCGGCAACCTTGGCGCCAGACTGGGCATCGGCATGCGCGCCCACCGCCTCGGCATTCGGAAAGACGGCGGGAATCGGGGCCGCCGGGCGCTCATACTTGGGCGCGAGCGAGCAGCCCGCCAGCGCGGCAAAAAGCAGCACCGGCAATAGCTTGCGGGGAAAGGACACAGCGTTCATGTAGCGTTCTTGTCAGAGGGCTGGACCGTACCGGTACCGGGCGACGTCTCGGGAGCGTGCGGGGCATGGCCGCCCAGCAGCTTGGGACGCGTCTTGAAAAGAGACAGTATCACGACGAAGAAGGTCGGCACGAAGATGACCGCCAATGGAGTGGCCGCCAACATGCCGCCCAACACGCCGAAGCCCACGGCATTCTGGCTCGCTGCGCCTGCGCCCGTGGCCATCGCCAGCGGCACCACGCCCAGGATGAAAGCGAACGAGGTCATCAGAATGGGACGGAAGCGCAGTCGGGCCGCCTCAACGGTGGCATCCATGAGGCTGGCCCCCGCCGCGTAAGCATCCTTGGCGAACTCCACGATCAGGATGGCGTTCTTGGCCGACAAGCCAATCACCGTCACCAGTCCCACCTGGAAATACACGTCATTGGACAAGCCCACGACGCTAACCATGGCCGCGGAGCCAAGCATCCCCAGCGGGACCGCCAGCATCACTGACAACGGAATCGCCCAGCTCTCGTACAGCGCGCTCAGGATCATGAAGACCACCAGGACGGCCAGACCCAGCAGAATCGCCGTCTGATTGCCCGCCTGGATTTCCTGATACGACAGACCCGTCCATTCGTAGGCAAAACCGCCGGGCAGCTCCGCAACCAAGCGTTCCATCTCCGCCATGGCTTCACCGGAGGAATACCCCGGCGCGGCACCACCGCCAATACGGGTGGACGGATAGCTGTTATAGCGCACCACCTGCGTCGGCCCTTGCGTCCAGTCCAGCGACACAAAAGACGACAGCGGCACCATTCCGCCCTCGCGGTTGCGTGCGTTCAGACTCAGGATCTGCTCTGTGGTCATGCGGTGATCTTGTTCCGCCTGTACCCAGACGTTCTGCACCCAGCCGTGGTTGGTGAACTTGCCTACGTACGCGGAGCCCAGCGCCGTACTGATCAGGGTGGCCGCCTCCGAGAAGTCGACGCCCAAGGCGGCGGCTTTTTCACGATCGATGGTGATCTGCAGCTGCGATCCCGCGCCAAGGCCGGTGAGGCGCACGCCTTCCAGGATGGGGCTCTGGGATGCCTTCATCAGCAGCTCTTGAGTCGCCTGCATCAGCGCCACCTGTCCTGCGGCGACACGATCTTCCAGACGCATGTCGAAGCCGCTGGCATTACCCAGCGAGGAGATGGCGGGCGGCACGATGGAGAACACCATGGCGTCAGGGATACCGAACAGCAGGTTCTGCACCGCCTTGCCCGACAAGGCCTGGGCGGAGTTCTCTTTGCCCTTGCGCTCCGAGAAGTCCTTCAGCGGCACGAAAGCAATCGCGGAGTTCAGACCGTTGCCGTTAAAGCTGAAGCCCTGCACCGTGATGATGTTCTCGACCTGCGGTTGCTGACTGAAGAACCCCTCCACCTTTTCGATCACCTCGATGGTCCGGTTGGCGGTGGAGCCGGCCGGCAACTCGATATTGGCGATCACGTAGCCCTGGTCTTCCTCGGGCAGGAAGCTCGTGGGAAGGCGGAAGTACATCCACCCCAGTGCAATCACCAGCAGCAGGTAGATGAACATCATGCGTCCACCACGCTTCAGGCTGCCCGCCACAAACGACGAATAACGGTTGGTCGTGCGTTCGAACACGCGATTGAACCAGCCGAAGAAGCCCTTCTTGCTTTCGTGATGACCCTTGGGTATCGGTTTCAGGAAGGTCGCGCACAGCGCCGGGGTGAAAGACAGCGCCAGGAAACCAGAGAACATGATGGACACGGCCATGGCCACTGCGAACTGGCGGTAGATCACTCCGACCGATCCACTCATGAAGGCCAGTGGCAGGAACACAGCCGAGAGCACCAGCGTGATACCCACGATGGCCCCGGCAATCTGCGGCATAGCCTTGCGCGTCGCCTCACGCGGCGGCAGCCCGTCTTCCACCATGATGCGCTCGACGTTCTCGACGACCACAATGGCATCGTCCACCAGAATGCCGATAGCCAGCACCATAGCGAACATGGTCAGCACGTTCACCGACATGCCTAGGGCATGCATTACGGCGAATGCACCAAGCATGGCCACCGGCACTACCAGCGCCGGGATCAGGGTGTAGCGAACATTCTGCAGGAATACGAACATCACCACGAACACCAGCAGCATCGCCTCGAACAGCGTATGCAGCACCTGTTCGATAGACAGCTCGACATAAGGCGAGGTGTCGTACGGAATCGCGTAGGTGATGTTCTGCGGGAAGAAGGCGGACAGCTCCTCCATCTTCGCCTTCACACCTTCGGCCGTGGACAGCGCATTGGCCTCAGGTGAAAGCGAAATGGCGAACGCGGCCGTCGGCTTGCCGTTAAGGCGCGCGCCGAACATGTAATTGTCGGAACCGACCTCGATACGTGCAACATCCCCAAGCTTGACCGTTGATCCGTCGAGATTCGAGCGCAGGATGATGTTGCTGAATTCCTCTACTGTCGCCAGTTCCCCGCTCACCACAATGGGTGCGGATACACGCTGCGCGTCGGGATTAGGCGGCGCTCCCAGAACGCCGCCCGGCACCTGACGGTTCTGCGCAGAAATGGCGGCATTGACTTCGGACATGCTCAGGTTGAAGCCGACCAATTTGTCGGGATCCACCCAGATGCGCATGGCCCGCGGCGCCGCAAAAAGCTGGAAGCGCCCCACCCCATCCACGCGGGAAATAGGGTTCTGCAGGTTACGGGTAATGTAATCGGCCAGAGCCTGCTCCGACACCGAGCCGTCGGTGGAAGACAGGGTCACCACCATCAGGAAGCCCGTGTTGACCTGGGATACCTTCAAGCCCTGCTGAATCACCGCCGCCGGCAGAAGCGAGGTGATATTGGAAATACGGTTCTGGACGTCAACCTGAGCCAGATCCGGGTCGGTGCCCGGCCGGAACGTGACGCTGATTTCCACCATGCCGTTGGAATCGCTCACCGATTCGTAATAGAGCAGGCCTTTTGCACCGTTGAGCTCATTCTCGATCACACTCGCCACAGAGGTGGCGACGTCATCGGCCGACGCCCCGGGGTACGTAGCCTGGATGCTGATCGTGGGCGGAGCGACTTCCGGATATTGAGCCACGGGCATATTCGGCACGGCCAGCAAGCCGGCCAGCGTAATGCCCAAGGCGACGACCCATGCGAAGATCGGGCGATCAATGAAGAACAGAGGCATGTGCGTACCTCAACCCTGCGCCGCAGCGGCGCCGTCTGCCTGACCGTTGCCCTGACTGCCTTGGTCCGGGGCCTGCTGGCCCTTGGCGCCCTGGCCCTGTGCCTGGCCCTGTTTGGCGTCGGGGTTCCATGGAATCGGTTGCACGGGTGCGCCGGGACGGATCTTCTGGAAACCTTCCACGACCACGACATCCCCGGGATTCAGGCCCTTATAGATAAGAGAGCGCCCATTGACCTCGGGGCCCACCGCCACGGCGACCGGATTGACCACGCCTTCGCGAACGACCATGAGCGTGCTCAGGCCATCGGCCGTGCGTTGTATCGCCTGGACGGGCACCATGAGCGCCTGCTCGTCCACGCCCTGCTGGACCCGCACACGAACATACATGCCGGGCAGGAGCACTTCGTCAGGGTTCTCGAATTCGGCCCGGAGCGTCACCTGGCCCGTGGATGGGTCCACGGTGACGCCGGAGAAGAGAAGCGTGCCAGTGTGGGGATAGACGGAGCCGTCTTCCAGCAGCACCTGCACCGCCACCTTGCCATTGCCCGATTCCTTGAGGATGCCGGCTTCCATTGCCTTGCGCAGCATGAATAGCTGAGTCGTAGAACGCGTGATGTCCACGTAGACACGGCTCAGTTGCTGCACGGTGGCCATCTGGGTGGCGTTCTGGGCGCTCACCAAAGCGCCTTCGGTCACCAGCGACTTACCGATACGGCCGTCGATCGGGGATTCCACGCGCGTATAACCGAGGTTGATCTCTGCAGAGGTGACTGCCGCCCGACCTGCGGCGATCGCGGCCTCGGCCTGCTTGGCCGCCGCCACCGCGTTATCGTATTCCTGGCGACTGATGGCGTTGGACTTGATCAGCTTGGCATAACGCTCAGCCTGCAGACGCGCACTCACCGCATCGGCCTCTGCGCGCTGCAGCTCCGCCCGAGCACGATTCAGATCGGCCTCGTAGGGAGCCGGATCGATGGTGAAGAGCAGCTGCCCTTCCTTGACCTCGCTGCCCTGCTCGAAATTGATTTCCTTGACAATGCCCGTCACTCGCGCGCGTATCTGGGCGTCCTGAATCGCTTCGACGCGCCCCGGAAGCTCCGAGTACACCTCTGTCGGCGTAGGCTCGACGGTGACGACGCTGACAGGCACCTTCATCCCGGACATGTCCTGACCTGCCGGTTCGTCTCCGCAAGCCGACAATGCTGCGGTCGCAGCCACGGACAACGCGATGAACATGCGCCTGAACGGCAAGCCGGACAACGGCATACAACCCCCTTTTGATGACAGCCTCGGGATCACCGGACTGTACGTTCTTGTTGATGGCGGATAACGCGGAAAAGTCACGAGTATAAATCGAAAGCATTACGCAATTGAGCAAATACCCGCATCCGTTTGGCGGCATGCTGTTTGCAAGGAGTCCGCCACGTCGAGTGGCCGCGCACGGTGCCGGTCACCTTTCGGCAGCTCAAAGGGAGAAAAAGATGAAAGGACCCTTACGTAATTCGGCGCTGGTCGCCGCGGCGAGTGTCGGTCTGCTGGCCGGATGCACCAGCACCTATCCCACTGCGGATAACTATCCGCCGGATCCGCCTCCGGTCGTTGAAGCACCCAAAGCCCGCAGCGCGGCTCAGTATCAGGACGACGCCAGCATCACCAGTCGTGTGCAGGCGGCGGTGATCGGTGTGCCGGGTATTCATGCCAACAATATTCAGGTGTCCACGTACGACGGCGTAGTCACGTTGCGTGGGACGGCCAGCCACGAAGAAGCTGCCCGCAACGCCGTACAGGCCGCTCGTCAAGTCACCGGGGTGCGCACTGTCGAATACGACCTGCAGGTTCAACCGTATCAGCAGGTCCAGCCGTATCCACCGGGGCAGCCGTATCAGCCGGCTCAACCGGTTCAACCCTACCCGCAGCCATACGAGCAACCGTATCGACCAGTCGAGCCACAGGGCTAGGAGCGATGAAGTTCAACCGCTAACTCGTCGAGTCGGCGGTTGAGCCATTGGTCGAATCGGCGGTTGAGCCGCAAGAAAGATTTGAAGGACTACCGCGGGTTCAAGCCCGTGGTTGAGCATCCTGGCCCGGGGGCTGTAGAGGATCGAAATCCTCCCATTTGCCACCGCGCCACTTACCTTGAGCGCGTTCCACCTGATGCCCGCCCGCCGCGACCAGAATTGCGGCGATATCCTGAGCGCGTTCCCCTTCCGCGTTGACAGCCAGCATGACGCCCGCGGGACGGCCCTCTTGGGGCTGCGCGGAACGATGTGGCTCCTGGACACGATCGCGACGCGGATCCATGCGACGCATTGCGCCCATAAGCGATCCGATATATGCGCCGACTCCGGCACCTGCCACCACGGGTATGAGCGAGTCGGCGAAGGCGGAGACGATGACGCCACCCACAACGGCGCCAATAGCTCCCATCAGGGTGGCGACGCCAACTGCCCCGCCGGGGGCGCGCCGGGCGTCCGGATCTGCGGCTTGATCACCGCCCACGGGGAAGGCGTCGTGCGCCCCTGGCGGATTCACGTAAAAGACATTCAAGGCGTCTTCGTGTACGCCCGCCTCCATGAGACGTTGTGCCGCGGCGTTCGCGGCATCGAATGTGTTGAAGCGGGCAGCGACGATGAGCGTCATCGGTAACCTCCTGACAAGGGGCTGAATCCCACTCAAGCAATCTCCGTGCCGCTAGATACGCTGTCAGACGATTTCGCTTCGAAGGCCAGGTACCAGACACCTGCAAGCAGCACCGGGCCAACGTAATACAGCGCCCGGTACACCAGCACGGCGCCTAGAACCTGTGAGCGTGGCAGGTCGGACAGCAAAGTGATGAACACGTATTCGGTGACGCCCAGCCCGCCCGGAATATGGGCGATGGAGCCCGCGATCGCGCCGATGAGCAGGGTTCCCAGCACCGTGGCGTAGGCGACCTCGCCCGGCATGACGATATACACGACCAAACCCATCAGGGCCCAGTTCGTCATGGCCAGGCACAGTTGAAGCACAGCGATGCGCCATTGAGGCAATTCGAGCTCGTGGTCGCGGACCTTCCAGCAGCGGCGCTTCGAAAACACGCACAAGCCCAGATAAGCGAGGGCCACGACCACCATCACGCCGCCGATGATGCGCAAGGGCAGTCCGCTAACTCCCCAGCTGGAAGGCAGATGCACGGCACCCGCAGCGAAAATGCTGCCGCCAAGAAGGCAGTAGCCGATCCAGTTGGTGGTCATGCTCAAACCCATGATCCGCATGATCTGGCCGGGGTTCAGCCCCTGTTTGGCGTAAAGGCGCAACCGCAACGCTAGTCCTCCCACGGCTGCACCAAAGTTCATCGTGAAGGCATAGCTGATGAAGGCCACCATCATGACGCGCCAGGCGGGTAAATCGTGTCCGGTATACCACTTACCCAGCAAATCAAAGCATGTGTAGACCACGTAGCTGAGCACAACCACGAGAGCGGCTATCCACAACGCCCTCTTGGGCGTATCCAGCACGGCGTCCGCGACTTCACTCCATTCGATCGTCATTCCCACGCGGGCGAGGAGACCAAGAATGAAGCAAATGAATAGCCCTGTGGCAACGCGTTTCAATACGGACCGATTACGACCGTACCATTGGCGCAACCCGGAGAACCGGGCCTTCAAGGCTTACCCTCGTGCAGTTTGTCCAGCGTACCGTCCAGCGTGGTGAGCTGCGGCTGACGCGCCGGGAACCAGTTCACCCAGGAAGGAAACCGGCGCAAGAAGTGGAACACGAACACGCCGACCAGCACCCGCTGTATGCGTCGCCGCGGCCGACTGCCCCGCTCCATCAAACGGCATTGCGAATCGATGAGCCGTTCCAGGCGTTCGTGCAGGGTGGCGGCGAAACCTTCGTCGCGGATCATGACGTTGCCTTCCAGATTCAGTGCCAAGCTCAACGGATCCAGGTTGCTGGAGCCGACCGTCGCCCATTGCTTATCCACTGTGGCCACCTTCCCATGGAAGGGTCGCTCACAGTATTCGTAGATCTCTACGCCGGCCGACAACAGATAGTCGTACAGCATGGTCGCAGCAAATCGCGCCGCCGGCATATCGGGCTCGCCTTGCAGTACGAGTCGCACCCGCACTCCGCGCTTCGCCGCGTTGCGCAGGTCGCGCAGCAGCGAATAGCCCGGGAAGAAATAGGCGTTCGCAATGGTGATCTCATGGCGCGCGGCTCGTATGCCGATTCGGTAGTGTTGCTCGATGTCGTTCGTGTGCTCGTCGTTATCCCGTGTGACCCACGCAGCCACTACCCCGCCAGGGTGCTCATGGCGCGCCCGTCGGCGCCACCGCAAGTTGCGCCAGAAGGATGCCTGGCGCGCGCCCGTCGCGAGGAGCTTCAGCGCATCCGCCTCTATCTCGGCCACTAAAGGACCGCGAATCTTCACGGCATAGTCCTGTTTGGCCATCGGACCATTCTCCACAAGGTGGTCGGCGCCGAAGTTGATGCCGCCGACAAAAGCCACATCGCTGTCGACCACCACGATCTTGCGATGCAACCGCCGGAACAGATTGGTGCGAAAACCCAGGCGCCGGGGCTTGGGATCAAAGATATGAAGACGGACGCCGCACTCCACCAGCCGTTCGATATACGCGGTAGGCAGGTCGGCCGTACCATAGCCGTCGGCCGTCACGTCGATCTGCACACCTCGACTCGCCGCCTCGCATAACGCCTGCTGGAGCTCCCGGCCCACGCGATCGTCGAAGATGATGAAGGTTTCGATAAGCACGCTGCGCTTGGCCGCAGCAATGGCTTCGAATACGGCGGGGAAGAATCCTTCGCCGTTCTCCAATAGCTCGAATGCGTTGCCCTCGGTCCATTTCACTGGCATAGCGACACCTCCGCGGCGAGCGGTGCATGATCGGACAACCTTGCCCACGGGTGACGCGCCATTTTCAGCGGGCGGAAGCTTTCGACGTTTCTCACGTAGATTCGATCCAGGTGGAACATGGGAAAGTGTGCCGGAAAGGTGCGTGCCAGCCTCCCGTGCCGTTCGAAGTGGATCTCCTTCAAACCGGCGCAACGATCCAGAATCTGCTGTCCGCGCTTACGCCAGTCGTTGAAGTCGCCCGCCACAAACAGTGGCGCGCCCGACGGAATCTCCCGCTCAATAAGGGTGCACAAGGTCTCCAGCTGCGGCGTGCGTTGCCACTCCCGCAGGCCCAGGTGTACGCAGATCGCGTGTACGTCGAAATCCAGCATCGGCGGTCGCAATACGCAGTGCAGCAGGCCGCGGCGCTCATGCTTTCCCACCGAAATATCGATGTTGTCGTAGGCCGCAATGGGAAACTTGGAAAGAACCGCGTTACCGTGGTGCCCATAGGGATAGACGGCGTTGCGCCCATAGGCGAATTCCGGCCAAATGGTGTCGGCCAGGAATTCGTATTGGCTGATGGTCGGCCACCGGGCCAGCCGCTGCGCATGGCGGTGATGCGCCCCCAGCACTTCCTGAAGAAAAACGATGTCGGCGTGCGTCGCGCGGATCGCTTCACGCAGCTCGTGCAAGATAAAACGGCGATTGAAAACGGTGAAACCCTTGTGGGTATTCACCGTCAGTATGCGCAACGTATTGTTTGATGGATTTTGATGCATGCAGGCCAGCTGGAATCGAGATGCCGACCCCTAGCAAGCCTCGTGCCGTTGCGCTTTAACTCAGCAACAGCGCGTCATCTGCGAGCTGTTCGCCCCGGACCCGCTCGAACATGTGCAGTAGGTCCTCCACCTGCATGCCCCGGCGCTCTTCGCCGGATACGTCCAGAACAACCTTGCCCTGATGCAGCATGATGGTACGTTCGCCGACGTCCAGCGCCTGACGCATGCTGTGCGTAACCATCATGGTGGTCAGGCGGTTTTCTTCGACAATTCTCACGGTCTGGCGCAGGACGAATTCGGCCGTACGTGGATCCAGCGCAGCCGTATGCTCGTCCAGCAGCAGGATGCGTGACGGCTGCAGCGCGGCCATCAGCAGGCTGACCGCTTGGCGCTGACCACCCGATAGCAAGCCGATACGGTCTGTCAGCCGGTTTTCCAGGCCCAGACCCAGCGTGGCCAGCCGCGCACGAAAGTCATCGCGCATGGACGCCTTCACGGCCCGGCCGAGCCCCCGACGCTGGCCACGCGCATGCGCCAGCGCCATGTTCTCTTCGATGGTGAGGTCTTCACAGGTGCCGGCCATTGGGTCCTGAAATACCCGAGCCACGCGTGTGGCGCGTTCCCACACGGGTTGACGCGTGACGTCCTGCCCGTCGATGACGATAGTGCCGGTGTCCACGGATAGATCGCCGGAGACGGCATTCAAGAAGGTGGATTTGCCGGCCCCATTGGAGCCGATCACCGTCACGAACTGACCCGGCGGAATATGCAGTGATAAGCCGCGCAAGGCACGTGTCTCGATAGGTGTGCCGGGATTGAACGTAATGTGGAGATCTTTGGCGTTCAGCATGGTTCAGCCCCCTTTGCGACCGCGCAGTCGTTGCTTAAGCATGGGCACCACCAGCGCAAAGGTGACCAACAGCGCCGTAACCAGGTTGAGATCCTGAGCATGCAAGCCGATGAAATCGGCATTCAAGGCCAACGCGACAAAGAAGCGGTAGAGCACCGCGCCAATGATGACGGCCAACGTAATCACGAAGAAGCGCCGCGATGGCATGATGCTCTCGCCAATAATCACGGCGGCCAGCCCGATCACGATGGTCCCAATACCCATGGAAATGTCCGCCCCGCCTTGGGACTGCGCGAACAGGGCGCCCGCCAGCGCACACAAGGCGTTGGAGATGGCCATGCCCGCCAGCACCCGGCGACCGGTAGCCACGCCTTGCGCGCGCGCCATGCGCGGATTCGAGCCCGTAGCGCGCATCGCAAGGCCGGTCTGTGTGGAGAAATACCAGTCCAGCAAGAGCTTAACTGCCACGAGCACCAGCACGAGCAGCAGCGGGCGGAAAACATAGTCGCTCAAACCGCCGGGCTGCAACACATTGAAGACGGTGGGCTCCATGATCAACGGTACGTTCGGGCCGCCCATGACGCGCAGATTAATTGAATACAGCGCGATCATCATCAGGATACTGGCCAGCAGATCCATGATGCGCAGCTTCACGTTCAACCACCCGGTGATCATGCCCGCGAATGCGCCGGCGCCTGTGGCCACGAGCGTGGCGGTGAACGGATCCAAGCCGGCG
>DATGNX010000057.1:0-32411 GCA_035306485.1 Burkholderiaceae bacterium | reverse complement strand
ATGGAATCTTCTTGTTGAGCTTGACGTACTGATCAAACTGCTGAGACACCGCGCGGCGCAAAGCCTCGATCTCACTAGCCTCCTTCTCCGAAGGCGTATTGACCGAAATCTCCAGACAGCGCGCTACAAAGTGGGTTTCATGGTCGAGCACATCCAGCAACTTGGCACGTTGCTGGCCTTCCACCAATACTTTGACCGTGCCATCAGGCAGCTTCAGCATTTGCAAAATGGTGGAAATACTACCGACCTCGAACAAGTCGTCGGCTGAAGGCTCATCCTTAGATGCCGTTTTTTGCGCAACGAGCATGATCCGGCGATCTGCTTCCATCGCTAGCTCAAGAGCCTTTATGCTCTTTGCACGCCCCACAAACAGGGGAATCACCATATGAGGAAATACCACCACATCGCGCAAAGGCAACAGGGGCAGATCCATGGGTTCCGAAGTAAGAATCTGGCTCGCAGACATAATTACTTTCCTTAAAATTTCGGCTATAGATGCGAAAGGGAAGCCTGGGCCTCCCTTGTCAGCGATTTCCTATAACCGTAGATGGCGGCAGCAGCAGGAATTTCAAGCGAACCCGTCGAGAATGTTCCATTTTGCCGGTTGGAAGATCAGGCCGCCCCCTTGAGCTTGCGGGAGGGCTCGCTCGCGGCGTCTTCCGTCTCCTCTTCGTAAATCAGCATCGGCGATCCTTCGCCGGTGATGGCGTTTTCGTCTAGCACCACCTGCTTGACGTTCTTGAGCGACGGCAGGTCGTACATGGTGTCAAGCAAGGACTGTTCCACGATGGAACGCAGCCCCCGGGCGCCCGTCCGACGCTTGATCGCCCGCTGTGCGATAGCGGTCAGTGCGGCGGGCCGTACTTCCAGTTCGACGTCTTCCATCGCAAAAAGTTTCTGGAACTGCTTGATGAGCGAGTTCTTGGGTTCGGTCAGGATGCGCACCAGCGTGTCTTCGTCCAGTTCCTGCAAAGTGGCGACCACCGGCAGACGACCGACCAGTTCGGGAATGAGCCCGAACTTGATGAGGTCTTCGGGCTCCACTTCCGTGAAGAGCTGGCCCGCGCCCTTTTCGTCCTTCGCATGCACTGCGGCCGAGAAGCCAATGCCCGAACGTTCCGTGCGATCCCGGATCACTTTTTCCAGACCATCGAAGGCTCCGCCCACGATGAACAGGATGTTGGTGGTATCTACCTGCACGAAGTCCTGATTGGGGTGCTTGCGCCCACCCTGAGGAGGCACGGACGCCACGGTACCTTCGATCAGTTTGAGCAGCGCCTGCTGCACCCCTTCGCCCGATACGTCGCGCGTAATGGAGGGGTTGTCTGCCTTGCGGGAGATCTTGTCGATTTCATCGATGTAGATGATGGCGCGTTGCGCCTTCTCGACATCGTAGTTGCAGCTTTGCAGCAGCTTCTGAATGATGTTCTCGACATCTTCGCCCACATAGCCGGCTTCTGTCAGCGTGGTGGCGTCCGCCATCACGAACGGCACATCAAGCATGCGTGCGAGCGTTTGCGCCAACAGCGTCTTACCGGAGCCCGTGGGGCCGATAAGCAGGATGTTGCTCTTCGTGAGCTCGACGTCGTCTCCCTTAACTTCACCGTAACGGATACGCTTGTAGTGGTTGTAAACCGCCACGGCAAGCGTGCGCTTGGGCTTCTCCTGCCCGATCACATAGTCGTCGAGGAAGCTCTTGATCTCCGCCGGAACAGGCAGTTCGTTGCGAACGGCGTCGCGAGCGGCTTCTTGCGATTCCTCGAGAATGATGTCGTTGCAAAGGTCGATGCATTCATCGCAGATGAACACCGACGGCCCGGCGATAAGCTTGCGTACCTCGTGCTGGTTCTTGCCGCAGAAGGAGCAATGCAAGGTCTTATCGTCACTCGAACCTTTTTTATCGGGCATAGAAATTTCGGATCAGTCAGGGCGACGCCAATCGTGCGCCGCGAAAATGGCGGCCGATCTGCACATAGCGGATCGACCGTTCGTAAGAAATGCCTGCCTGTTGGGCGAATTCAGAGAGGACTTGCGGAGGTCAGCCCTGTTCGGTGCGGGACACCAGAACCTTGTCCACCAGCCCATAAGATAGCGCATCTTCGGCCGACATGAAATTGTCACGTTCTGTATCCACAGCGATCCGCTCTACCGGTTGACCGGTGTTGTTGGCCAGGATCTCGTTGAGACGCTCGCGCAAGCGCAGGATTTCCTGTGCCTGGATCTGGATATCCGAAGCCTGACCCTGCGCACCGCCCGAAGGCTGGTGAATCATGATGCGCGAGTTGGGCAGGCTGTAGCGCTTGCCCTTCGCCCCCGCTGCCAACAGGAAAGCGCCCATGCTGGCCGCGATGCCTGTGCACAACGTGGAGACGTCGGGCTTAACGAACTGCATGGTGTCGTAGATGGCCATGCCCGCGTATACCGATCCGCCCGGGGAGTTGATGTACAGCGAGATGTCCTTGTCGGGATTTTCCGATTCAAGGAACAGCAGTTGCGCCACGACCAGGTTGGCGGACTGGTCTGTGACCGGCCCGACGAAGAAGATCACCCGCTCGCGCAGCAAGCGCGAGTAGATGTCGTAAGAGCGCTCACCACGCCCGGATTGTTCAACCACGATGGGCACATAGCCCAGGCCGGAAGGCACTACCGAATCACCACCATACATCGAGGCGTAAAAATCGGTAAAACGCGACATTAGTTGGTCCCCATGAGTTCGTCAAAAGCGACGTTTTCGTCGGTCACCTGCGCCTTGGACAGTACGTAGTCGACAACATTGTCTTCGAGGACGACGGCTTCGATCTCTGCGCGGCGCTGGCGGTCCGACAGATAATACGCCACGACCTGCGCAGGCTGCTCGTAGTTCTGTGCAAATTCTTCGATGCGGGCGCGAACCTGTTCCGGCTTGGCTTGCAAGTCGGCGGTGCTGACCAGCTCGGAAACGAGCAGGCCCAGACGCACACGGCGCTCGGACTCAGCCTCGAAGGCGTCTGTGGGAATCGGCAGGCTGTCGGCATTGGGCACGCCGCGCTGCTTGAGATCTTCACGTGCAGCAGCGACACGGCCTTCGGCATCGGTCTTGACCAGCGACTTCGGCACATCGAAGGTGCAAGCCGAAACCAGGGCGTCCATGACGCTGCTCTTGGTACGTGCCTGAGCACGGGCCTTCACTTCACGTTCGAGATTGGCGCGGACGTCGGCGAGGAGCTTTTCCACGTCGCCTTCGGCTTGGCCCAATTGCTTGGCGAATTCGGTGTCCACTTCAGGCAGAATGCCCTCGGCCACTTCACGCACCGTGATCGTGAACTCGGCGGTCTTGCCTGCGACCTCGGGGCTGCCGTAGTCTTCCGGGAAAGTGAGCGGGAAGGTCTTTTCTTCGCCGACCTTCATACCGGTGACAGCCGTTTCGAACTCGGCCAGCATACGCCCTTGGCCCAGGACGAACGGGAAGTTCTCGGCCTTACCGCCTTCGAATTCCTCGCCGTCGATGCGGCCGACGAAATCCAGCGTGACGCGATCGCCTTCACCGGCCGCACGGTCTTCGCGGGGCTCGTAGATTGCACGCTGCTTGCGCAGGATGTCGATGGTGCGCTGGACGTCCGCATCGGTCACTTCGCAATGGCTGCGCGTGATGGCCAACGTGGAGAAGTCGGGCGCCTCGATCTCGGGATAGACTTCGAACGTGGCGGAGAAGGCCAGCGTGCCCTCCTCAACGCCTTCCGTCTTGGGTTCCAGGGTAGGCGTACCGGCAACGCGCAACTTGGTCTCGCTCAGCACCTTTTCCAGGTTGCGGCCGACCTCTTCGTTGATCACGTCGTAGCGGATGCCCGGCCCATGGCTGCGCTCGATGATGGACAGCGGAGCCTTCCCAGGGCGAAAGCCTTGCACCTTGGCGCTGCGCGCGACGCGTTTCAGCTGGGCCTGTACTTCCTTCTCGACGTCGGCAAGCGAAACGACCAGATCAACACGGCGCTCAAGGCCGGACAATTTTTCAACCACGGGCTGCATTCGGGACCTATTTGGATAGATGGTATTAAAAGAATGAACCGGACATTTTACCGGAAAGTGAGGGATGCGAATCAAAACGTGGCACGCCGCCCCCTGGCTTGCGAGCCACGGGGACTGTAGGCTAAACTGATTGGCTTCCCTTTTCAGGGGAATACGTGCGAACGTGGCGGAATTGGTAGACGCACCGGATTTAGGTTCCGGCGCCGCAAGGTGTGAGAGTTCGAGTCTCTCCGTTCGCACCATCAGTTGTCAATGGGTTCCCTAACCCCATCCACTAAAAAGGCCCTTCATGACTCCCGTCTCCGTCGCGCCATCGCGCGTGCCGTTCTATCTTGCAATGCTGGTGGGCTTTCACATACTCATCATCATTGCCAGCAACTACCTGGTCCAGATACCCATCGACCTGTTCGGCTTCCACAGCACATGGGGCGCCTTCAGTTTTCCTTTCATTTTTCTCGCTACCGACCTGACCGTACGCTTGATCGGCAAGGCGGAGGCTCGCCGCGTCATCATGCGCGCGATGGTGCCGGCGCTGATCGTGTCCTACGTGGTGTCTGTCGTGTTTCAGGAAGGCAGCTATAACGGCGTGGCGGCACTAGGTGAATTCAATACCTTCGTCTTCCGCATCGCCTTTGCCAGCTTCGCCGCGTATGTACTGGGTCAGTTGCTGGACGTGCAAGTCTTCGACCGCATGCGGCGCAATTACGCACAGTGGTGGATCGCCCCGGCTGCTGCCTCCGTGTTTGGCCAAGCACTGGACACGGCAGCCTTCTTCAGCATCGCCTTCTGGCGCAGCACCAATCCCTTTATGGCAGCAAACTGGGGCGAAATCGCCCTGGTCGACTACGTAATCAAGCTCTCTGTCAGCCTGCTACTCTTCGTACCCATGTACGGAATCGCGCTTAATGCGATCGTGCGCAGCATGAAGCGGCGAGAATTGGCCGCCTCCGCAGCTTAGGACGGGCGGTTTTTTCTGTAAAATACGCCGTTCGTTCGCAAACGCAGAATTGGCGCGGGTGCGTGTCTCTCCGATTCGTCACTCAAACGTGTTTTTCCGTATAGGCGGGCGCAACCTCGTCCCTCACCCTCAAACGAAGAACATGACACAAGAACTCGAAGCCATCATCGAACGCGCCTGGGAGGCGCGCAGCTCCCTGAACGCCGCCTCCGCTTCCAATGAAACCCGTAATGCAATCGAGGCCGCCCTCCAGGGCTTGGATCAAGGCCGGCTGCGCGTGGCGGAAAAAATCAACGACCAGTGGCAAGTGCATCAGTGGCTGAAAAAAGCGGTGCTGCTGTCCTTCCGCCTGCATGAGAATCGCTTGATGGATTCGGGCGCCATGCGCTTCTACGACAAGGTAGCCAGCAAATTCGAGCACTACGACGAAGCTGACTTCGCCCAGGCGGGCTTTCGTGTTGTGCCGGCCGCCACGGTGCGGCGGGGCTCCTATATTGGCCCCAACGTGGTCCTGATGCCCTCGTTCGTGAATATTGGCGCCTATGTGGACGAAGGCACCATGGTCGACACCTGGGCGACAGTGGGATCCTGCGCCCAGATCGGCAAGAACGTGCATCTGTCCGGCGGCGTAGGCATCGGCGGCGTATTGGAGCCGCTACAGGCGGGCCCGACCATTATCGAGGACAACTGCTTCATTGGCGCGCGCTCCGAAGTGGTTGAAGGCGTGGTCGTCGAGGCGCACTCCGTGCTGGCGATGGGCGTGTTCCTCTCGCAAAGCACGAAAATCTACGACCGCACGACTGGCGAGATCCACTACGGGCGCGTTCCGTCGGGTTCCGTTGTCGTGCCAGGTTCCCTACCCTCCGCAGACGGCACCCACAGCCTGAACTGCGCCGTCATCGTCAAGCGCGTCGATGCGCAGACGCGCGCCAAGACCAGCATCAACGATCTGCTGAGGGCATGATGGCGGACAGCCCTGTACTCGCGCTGGCGCGCGACCTGATCTCACGCCCATCGGTAACGCCTGCGGACGCCGACTGTCAGCAACTGCTCACCGCTCGCCTGGAGCGCCTGGGCTTCCGCTGCGAATCGTTGACCTATGGCGACGTCAACAACCTGTGGGCGCGCCGCGGAACGGACGGCCCGCTCCTTGTATTCGCGGGACACACGGACGTCGTGCCGCCCGGGCCCGCCGAGCGCTGGGACAGCGACCCGTTCACGCCCACGGAACGAGACGGGCTGCTCTACGGGCGCGGCGCCGCCGATATGAAAAGTTCGATCGCCGCCTTCGTGGTGGCAGTGGAAGAGTTTGTCGCTGCACGCCCCGAGCACCGCGGCTCCATCGGTCTGCTCATCACTTCCGATGAAGAAGGACCAGCGGTTGATGGGACCGTGCGCGTCTGCGAAGCGTTGGCGCAACGCGGCGAGCATCCCGACTACTGCATCGTCGGCGAACCAACTTCGGTGAACGCTCTGGGCGACACCATTAAGAACGGGCGCCGCGGATCCCTTTCCGGTCGGCTGACCGTCCGCGGAAAGCAGGGGCACGTTGCCTACCCCCACCTCGCGCGCAATCCGATCCACCTGGTCGCGCCCGCCCTGCTCGCCATGACCACTGAGCACTGGGATGACGGCAACGATTATTTCCCGCCGACGACCTTCCAGATATCCAACCTGCACTCGGGCACCGGCGCCACGAATGTCGTTCCCGGCACGGCGGTGCTGGACTTCAACTTCCGCTTTGCGACGGCGAGTACGCCCGACGAATTGAAGCGACGTGTGCACGCCATGCTCGACGCCCATGCGCTGGACTATGATCTAGCTTGGACGCTGGGAGGCGAACCCTTCCTCACGCCGCGAGGCGAGCTCAGCACGGCACTGTCTGACGCGGTTGCTGCAACAACTGGCCTGACCCCCGAGCTGTCCACTTCCGGCGGCACCTCGGATGGACGCTTCATCGCCAAGATCTGCCCGCAAGTCGTAGAATTCGGCCCGATCAACGCCAGCATCCATCAAGTGAACGAACACGTGCGCATTGCGGATCTTGAGCCGCTGAAGCACATCTACCGGGGGGTACTGGAACGTCTGCTGGACGAGTCCCGCCCCCAAACGTAAGGAATCCGACCCCATGTCCCATCGAAGCCCTGCCCCGCTTGCGGAGCTGCAGACCTTGCGCGACCTGCTGCGCTACGCAATGAGCCGCTTCCATGCCGCCGGTCTGAGCTTTGGCCACGGCAGCGACAATGCCTGGGACGAAGCTGTCTATCTGCTACTGCATACCCTCCACCTCCCGCCCGACACCCTAGAGCCTTTCCTGGATGCACGGGTGCTCGCCAGCGAGCGCGAACGCTATATACAGATCCTGGACCGCCGCTGCGAGCAACGCATTCCGGCGGCTTACCTCACCGGCGAGGCCTGGTTGCAAGGTCAGCGCTTTCTAGTCGATCCACGGGTGATCATCCCGCGCTCGCCCATCGCAGAACTCCTGGCTGAATCGCTGCACCCGTGGGTCGCGGATCCCGAAAGCATCACGCGTGCGTTGGATCTATGTACGGGCTCGGGTTGCCTGGCCATTCTGACGGCCCAGGCCTTTCCCAACGCTGTTGTTGACGCCGTGGATCTGTCGACCGACGCCCTGGACGTCGCGCACAGCAACATTGCGCTGCACGGCATGGAAGCTCGCGTCCACGCCATCCATAGCGACCTGCTGGATGCGCTTCCTGCCGAGGGCCAGTATGACGTCATCGTGTGCAATCCGCCCTACGTCAACCAGGCATCGATGGACGCCCTGCCGGAGGAATACCGCCACGAGCCGCACATGGCGCTTGCCGGCGGCGGCGACGGCATGGACCTCGTGCGGCGTATCCTTCGTGACGCGCCTGCCCGCATGGCGCCCGAGGGAGTGCTGGTGTTGGAGATCGGCCATGAGTTCGAGCACTTCAGCGCCGCCTTCCCTGAACTCGAACCGGTATGGCTGAGCACGGCCAACAGCGATGACCAAATCTTGCTCCTGACGCGCGAGCAACTGCAGCCGTGATCCGCGCAACAGGAATCGTTCTTCGGCGCGGGACCAAGGTCCTGCTGGATGGCGCCGACTTCGTGGTGAACCCGGGTGAGCGCGTGGGCATCGTCGGCAAGAACGGCGCCGGCAAGTCCACCCTTTTCGCTCTTCTGGAAGGCAGCCTGGATCCGGATGCAGGCACGCTGGAGATCCCCGCAGCCTGGCGCATTATCAGCGTCGAGCAGGAAATTACGGCGCGCGACCGACCGGCTCGAGAGTTCGTCATCGACGGCGACCGCCATCTGCGGAGCCTACAGGTCCAGCGAGAAACTACCACCGACGATGACGGGCAACGAATCGCGGAGCTTGAGCAGTCGCTCATAGATGCCGGCGCTTGGACGGCACACTCGCGGGCCGAGCAGCTACTGGCAGGGCTGGGCTTCACGCCGGAGCAATGGTTAAACCCGGTAGGCAGCTTTTCGGGCGGTTGGCAGATGCGCTTGGCGCTTGCACGAGCCCTGATGGCGCCTTCCGATCTCTTGCTGCTGGACGAGCCGACCAACCACCTCGATCTGGATGCCATGTTGTGGCTGGAGCGTTGGTTGGCGTCGTACCCCGGCACCGTGCTGCTGATTTCACACGATACCGAGTTCCTGGATGCTGTGGCCCGCGCCATATTGCATTTCGATAACGGCAAGCTACAGCGCTATCGCGGCGGCTACGAAGACTTCGTAGAGCAGCGTAGCGAACGACTGCGCCAGGGCCGCATCGCCTGGGAGCGCCAGCAAAAAGAAACCGCGCGCCTACAAAGCTTCATCGACCGCTTCAAAGCCAAAGCGACCAAGGCAAAACAGGCGCAAAGCCGGGTCAAGGCCCTGGCGCGGATGGAGAAGCTCGCCCCGATACACGCGGAGTCGGGTATCGACATCCGCATTCCCGAACCCGATTCAATGCCGGACCCCTTGCTCGTGCTAGACGGCGTGACGACCGGTTATACGCTTTCCGACGGCAGCACTCACGAAGTGCTGCGCGACGTCACGCTGATGGTGCGCGGCGGCAGCCGGATCGGCATCTTGGGCGTTAATGGAGCCGGCAAGTCCACCCTGATCAAGACGCTGTCCGGTGAACTGCCGGCGCTCCAAGGCACACGCAACGCGTCTCGCGGACTGGAAATCGGTTATTTCGCTCAACACCAGCTCGACATGCTCGACGTGGCGTCCACGCCCCTGCAGCATCTGGTACGAATCGAGCCGCAAACGCGCGAACTGGAACTGCGCAGCTATCTGGGCGGCTTTGGTTTCAGCGGCGACACTGTGAACAGCCCGGTCGGCCCCATGTCCGGCGGCGAGAAAGCCCGCCTCGCGCTGGCGCTCATCGTCCGGCAGAAGCCCAATCTGCTTCTGCTGGACGAACCCAGCAACCACCTCGATGTCGAGACCCGCGAGGCACTAGCTACCGCATTGGCGGAGTTTGGCGGCAGCATGCTGCTGGTGTCCCATGACCGCCATCTGCTGCGCACCACCGTGGACAGTTTCTGGATCGTTGCTGAAGGCGGGGTGCGCGAGTTCGACGGCGACCTGGAGGACTACCGCAACTGGCTGGCCGACCACGGTAGCCGTGTGCGCAGCCAGGAACGCGACGAACGCAACGCCCAGGCCGAGTCCGCGGGCGTTGTGGATCGGCGGGCGCAGCGACGCATGGAGGCGGAGAGCCGCCAGCGGCGCGCCGAAAAGCGCAAGCCGCTTGAACAGCGGCTGAAGAAGGTGGAAACAGAGATGGAGGCTGCGGCGACACGGCTGGCCGAACTGGACGCCGTGATCGCCGACCCCGGGCTATACAGTGACGAGCGTCGCGACGAACGCCTGAGCGTGCTGAGCGAGCACGGCGAGCTCAGCAAGCAACATCAGGCGCTTGAGGAAGATTGGCTCGAACTGCAAGAAGCTTTGGAAGAGATCGACCGCTCGGAGGCCTTGCCCTGATCAGGCAATGATCTCCAGGCGGGCGATGCCCAGAGCAAGCGTCTTCAAGCCCGCCTCGCGAAACTGGATTTGGGCCTGCGCATCCGTGCCGTTGCCGCTTAGCGACACAACCGTCCCTTCACCGAAACGCGCGTGGCGCACACCCGTCCCTATGCGGAACTGCTGGTTGCCCACTGTGACGCCTGTAGTCACCGATCGTGGTGCCGCAGGAGTCAGGCTGGCGCCCGAAGCCCCGAAGCCTCTTCCCCGACGGAAAGCGCCGCTCCAAGCGTCCATGCCCTTTGACACGTGTGTGGCTTCGCGCGGCGAGAGCCACTTCACGTGTTCGTCAGGAATTTCTTCAAGGAATCGCGAGCGCAAGGCGTAGCGGGTCTGGCCGTGCAACATGCGGCTTTGCGCGAGCGTCAGGTACAGGCGTTCCCGCGCACGGGTAATCGCCACGTACATGAGGCGGCGTTCCTCTTCCAGACCTGCGGCTTCAAGGATGCTGTTCTCATGAGGAAACAAGCCCTCCTCAAGTCCGGTGATGAACACGACGTCGAATTCCAGGCCCTTGGCGGCATGCACCGTCATGAGCTGGACCGCGTCTTCGCCGGCCGACGCCTGATTCTCGCCGGCTTCCAGCGACGCGTGAGACAGGAAGGCGGCCAGAGGCGACATGCCCGGCGCCTGTGCAACGCCGGCATCCGTAAACGCGGCAACATCGGATTCTAGAGCGGGCACATCGACCGTCCTGCCCGCAGGCAGCCCGTCGTAGCCTTCCTCGCTGCTGAACACGGCCGCCGCGTTCACGAGTTCCTGAAGGTTTTCAAGGCGATCCTGCCCTTCTCGGTCGGCTTCGTAATGAGCGGCCAGACCGCTTTCCCGGACGACGTGTTCGATCAGTTCGGTCAGTGTCAGGGACTGTGCGTCGTGAGCCAGCGTCTGCACTAGCGTTGCGAAACGGGCGACTGCCGCACCCGCGCGGCCGGGTACCAAAGGCGCGGCGCGGTAAAGGCTACTGCCCTGCTCACGAGCCAGGTCGGACAATTGTTCGACGCTGCGCGCACCGATGCCGCGTGTGGGGAAATTCACTACGCGCAACCACGAGGTGTCGTCGTGCGGATTGTCGATCAGGCGCAGGTAGGCGAGCGCATGCTTGATTTCTTGCCGTTCGAAAAAGCGCAAGCCCCCGTACACACGGTACGGAATACGGGCCGAGAACAAGGCGTGCTCAAGTACCCGCGATTGGGCATTGCTGCGATACAGAATGGCGATTTCGCTACGACGTCGTCCGTCGTTCACAAGCGCCTTGATCTCGTCTAGCACCCATTGCGCTTCAAGTAGGTCTGACGCCTGTTCGGTGATACGAATGGGTTCGCCGTGCCCCTGTTCCGTCCAGAGATTCTTGCCTAGCCGCCCCGTATTGTGGGCGATCAGCGCATTGGCGGCGTCCAGGATATGTCCGTACGACCGATAGTTCTGTTCAAGGCGGATCACGTTGCCATGGGCGTAGTCCCGTTCGAAGTCCGCCATGTTGCCCACGTTCGCGCCCCGAAAGGCATAAATGGACTGGTCGTCGTCGCCGACTGCAAAGACAGCTGCCCCTCCGCCTGCCAGCAGCTGGATCCACCGATACTGAAGCGCATTCGTGTCTTGGAATTCGTCGATCAGGATATGACGGAAGCGGCGCTGGTAGTGCTCGCGTACCGGTGTATTTCGCTGCAGCAGTTCGTACGCGCGTAGCAGCAGCTCGGCGAAGTCAACCACGCCCTCGCGTTCACATTGAGCCTGATAGAGCTCGTAGATCTCCACCATGCGGCGCCGAAACGGATCATGGGCTTCGACCGCCGGCGGCCTCAATCCTTCTTCCTTGGCTGCATTGATGAATCGCTGGACGTCCCGCGGAGGGAACTTCTCGTCGTCGATGTTCGACGCCTTGAGCAGCCTCTTGATCGCGGCAAGTTGATCTTGGCTATCCAGAATCTGGAAAGTCTGCGGCAGTCCGGCATCTCGGTGGTGCGCGCGTAGAAGGCGATTGCACAGACCGTGAAACGTGCCCACCCACATGCCGCGCGTATTGATAGGCAGTAGGCCCGACAAGCGGGTAAGCAGCTCACGCGCGGATTTGTTGGTGAAAGTGACGGCCAACACGCCGCCCGGGCTCACCTGGCCGGTTTGAATCAGCCAGGCGATGCGGGTGGTGAGGACTCGGGTTTTGCCGCTACCCGCCCCCGCCAGCACTAAGGCATGGGCGGGAGGGAGTTGAACGGCGGCCTGTTGCTGAGGGTTGAGCCCTTCGATCATGCCGCGTAGCGGCGCAGGCGCAGGGCGAACTGCTCGAGACTATCGATACCGCTTTGTTGAGCCCGCTGGCACCATGCCTGCAGGTCGGCTAGCAGTTGTTCACTGCTAGCGCTGGAACTTTCCCACAGCCGGGCAAGCTCAGCACGCATTTGAACCAGGGTAGAGAGTTTTTCGTGGTCGGCCAACACGGATTCGATTTCGGCCAGCTGAGCCGGCGCCAGTTTGTCGTCGTCGCGGGCCAGCAGTTTCTGAGCACGCTGCAGGACCGCCACCTTACCGCCAGCACCGGATGACGTCTTCACCTTGGCCAGCTCTTCGGCTGCCGCCTTGCGCACCATGCGGGTGTACTTGGCGAGGATTTCGTAGCGATGGGTAATGACCGCCTGCAGTGTGGCCAAGTCGATCGCGCTCTTGGACGGTTCAACCTTCAGGCGCGGCGCCACACGACGAATCTTTGCCAGACGAAGGAATGCCAGGACCCGGATATACATCCAACCGATATCGAACTCCCACCACTTGGCGGAGAAGCGGCAAGACGTGCCATGGGCGTGATGGTTGTTGTGCAGCTCTTCACCGCCAATGATAATGCCCACCGGAAACACGTTGGTGCTGGTGTCCGGGCTGGAATAGTTGCGGTAGCCAATGAAGTGACCCAGACCGTTCACAACGCCTGCGGCCCAGAAGGGAATCCAAGCCATCTGGATGGCCCACACCGTAAGGCCAAGCACGCCGAACAAGGCGAGGTCAATGCCCAGCATGATCATGATGCCCAGCACGCTATGACGCGAATAGATGTGGCGCTCGAGCCAATCGTCGGGCGTGCCGTGGCCGAAACGCTTGAGCGTTTCCGCATTGGCGGCTTCGTCGCGGTACAGTTCCGCGCCGCGGAAAAACACCTTGCCGATCCCGGACACCATGGGTGAATGGGGATCTCCCTCGCGTTCAACGTAGGCGTGGTGCTTGCGGTGAATGGCAACCCACTCTTTAGTCACCATGCCGGTGGTGAGCCACAACCAAAAGCGGAAAAAATGCATGACCGCAGGATGAAGGTCGACGCCTCGGTGCGCCTGACTGCGGTGCAAGAACAGAGTCACAGACACAATCGTGATGTGCGTGAGACCCAGCGTGATCAGCGCCACCTGCCACCAGGAAAGTTGCAGAAAGCCGCCGGCCAGAAATTGAAAGACTTGGTCCATATATAGGTACGGTCACCCCGTTTGTAATGATTATGAAATTCTACCCCGTTAGGGGTCCCGGTCATAGCCACGTTGCAATTCAGGGTGAACGCCAACGCAGCGCTAATCGGAACTCGCCGCAGCCTTAGGCTTACGCTGCATCACTGCAGCGAAGAAGCCGTCGGTGCCGTGTCGATCGGGCCGTAATTGTAGATAAGGTCCGGTTTCTTGCAGCGATTTGCACCGTTCTTCTGCGATTTTCGCGGCATCGAGGAGTTCGAAGTCGGGATGGCGTTCCAGAAACGCCTGAACCTGCAATTCGTTCTCCTCCGGCAGCAGACTGCATGTTGCATACACCAGTCGCCCGCCGGGAGCGACACACCCTGAAGCATCTTCGAGAATTTCCTTCTGCAAACGCAGCATTTGCGCGACGCTTTCCGGGTGTTGACGCCACTTCAGATCGGGATTTCGGCGCAACGTACCGAGCCCGGTACATGGTGCATCTACCAGCACACGCTGTGCCTTACCGCGTAGACGTTTGACGCGCTGATCGGTGGAAGGTTCGATGACGACCGGCACGATATTCGACAGACCGCTGCGCGCGAACCGGGGTTTCGCCCTGGACAAACGGGCCTGCGATACGTCGAACGCATAGAGGCGGCCTGTCGACCGCATCAACGCGCCCAACAGCAGGGTCTTCCCCCCGGCGCCGGCGCAGAAGTCGATGATCATCTCGCCGCGTCGCGGCGCCATGAGAGACACCAGGATCTGACTGCCCTCGTCCTGCACTTCGATTTCGCCTTTTTCGAACTGTGGCCAGCGAGTCACCGAAGGACGGCCCTTAAAGCGGATGCCCCAGGGGCTGTAAGGGGTCGGTGCGGGGGCGTAGCGCGCCACGTGACCGGCGTCTAATCCAGCCAGGACGTCGTCCCGGGTCGTCTTGAACGGATTCACCCGGATATCGAGCGGTGCCGGCTCGTTCAGCGCGGAAATCAGGCTGTCGCTATCGGGCAATTCCGAAAGGCGCTCATCCAGCCAGTCGGGCAAACTTTCCCGCACAGCCCGCGGCATCGCCTGCAGATCGACATGCCGAATGCGCGCCAACCATTCGCGCTCGTCTTCATCCAGACCCGCGGCCAAGACCTCGGCCGGCATAACGGCATCCAGGCCCAGGATGGCCAAGCGACGGGCCGAAGGGCCGCTGCCGCTTTCCGCCAGGCTGCGATAGCGTCGCAGGTGACGCAGCACGTTGAACACCGCCTCGGTGAGTTCCGCGCGGTCGCGCGACCCCAGCTTCGGATGCGCCTTCATCCAGCGCGACAACACCTGATCGGCGGGATGCTGCCATTGCAGGATCTCACCAAGTACAGCGCGCAGCTGCTCGATCCGTGCGATGGCCGGCACGTAAGGACGCTCCGGCGCCGCCTTGCCGGCACGCGCGCCACCCGCTGAAGGCGCCTTCTTGGTCGCACGTGGCGGCCGCGCTTTCGCGGAACGGGAAGACGGGGAATTCATGACTGCTCCTTGCCGTGGCCACCGCACAGGGTGCCATCAGGCAGAAATGCACGTGTGGGCGCTCCTGTGATCCTCACGTGCTGTTTATCCAGAGTGACGCGGCCCTCGGCCAGCCAGCGTACGACCTGCGCATACATTCGGTGCTCCACCGCAAGCAGGCGCGACGCAAGCGCATCGGCATCGTCGTCCGCCAAGACGGGCACCACGCCCTGGGCCACGACCGGACCGTGGTCCAGCTGCGCCGTGACGAAGTGTACGGTACAGCCATGCCACTGGACGCCGAGGGTCAACGCCTGCTGATGCGTGTGTAGCCCCGGAAAGGATGGCAACAAGGACGGATGGATGTTTATCAGGCGGCCTTCGTAACGTTCAACGAACGGCGGCGTGAGCACGCGCATGAAGCCTGCGAGCAAGACATAATGGGGGTCGTAGCCGTCAATCACCTCCGCCAGTGCACGGTCGAACGATTCACGATCAGGATAGTCGCGATGCGGTACCGCGTGAACAGCAAGCCCACGTTCACGCGCCCACTGCAAACCGGCGGCATCGGCACGGTTGGCGATCACCGCGCACACTTGCGCAGGCAGCGCTTCCCTTTCGATGGTTTCCACGATCGTCTGCATGTTCGAGCCCCGCCCCGAGATCAGAATGACGAAGCGGCAGGCGGGTTTTTCTAAGTCGGCCACGATATTTCCTGAGTTGAACGTCGCAAAATTGTAAACTCCCGCCTGTGAAACCGAGTTGCCACCTCTACCGACATCTTCCGCGCCGCGACACGCAGCGCCCCAGCGCCGTGACCATCGGAAACTTCGATGGCGTGCATCGCGGGCACCAGGCCATCCTGCACCGCGTACGCGCCTACGCCGAGGAGCACGACCTGGCGCCCAGCGTCATGACGTTCTCGCCGCACCCGCGCGCGTTCTTCGCCGCGCGCAGCGGCCGCCCGGAGCTGGCGCCTGCTCAAGTCTCCACCTTGCGGGACAAGATTCAGGAATTGCATCGGCACGGCATGGAGCAGATTGTGCTGGCCCGCTTCGACGAACGTCTGTCGGGCATGGCGCCGGAGGACTTCATACGCCGCCTTCTGGTAGAGGGCCTGAACACGCGCTGGCTGCTGGTGGGCGAAGACTTCCGCTACGGCTTCCGGCGTAGCGGCGACATCGACCTGTTGCGGCGCACCGGACGCCAATACGGATTCACTGTCGAGACTATTGCAGACATCCCGGACGCCACTGGGCGACGCGTCTCCAGTTCCGAGCTTCGCGTTGCATTGGGCGCCGGCGACCTGGAGCGTGCAGAAGCGCTCCTCGGCTACCCTTACCGCATTAGCGGCCATGTCGCCCACGGGCAGAAGATTGGTCGCAGCATCGGCTATCGCACACTGAATCACCACGTACCGGATCGTTGTGCCCTGCGCGATGGTGTCTACATCGTTCGCGTCCACGGTCTGGCACCGCAACCCTTGCCCGGCGTCGCCAGCCTGGGCGTACGCCCGACCGTCACCGACCAGGGACGTCGTGTGCTTGAGACACACCTGCTGGACTGTGACATCGACGCTTACGGTAAACTCAGCACTGTCGAGTTCGTGCGCTTCCTGCGCAACGAAGAAAAATTTCCGGACCTTCCCACCTTGATCGCCGCCATCGACGACGACGCGCGGCGCGCCCGAGATCATTTCGCGTTCCATGGACTATAGAAAAAGCCTTAACCTGCCTGAATCCCCCTTCCCCATGCGCGGGAACCTGGCCAAGCGAGAGCCGGGCTGGGTCGCCGAATGGGAGGAAAAGAAGATTTATGCAGCCATCAGGCAGGCGAGCCAGGGAAGGCCCAAGTTCGTGCTTCACGACGGCCCGCCCTATGCCAATGGCAACATTCACATCGGGCACGCGGTCAACAAAATCTTGAAGGACATCATCGTCAAGAGCCGCAACATGGCGGGCTTCGACGCGGTGTACGTGCCTGGCTGGGACTGCCACGGCATGCCCATCGAGATCCAGATCGAGAAGCAGTACGGTAAGAACTTGCCGGTCGCCGAGGTGCAAGCAAAGGCCCGCGCCTATGCCCATGAACAGATCGACAACCAGCGCCGGGAGTTCAAGCGCCTGGGCGTCTTGGGCGACTGGGAGCGGCCCTACCTCACCATGAACTACAGCAACGAAGCCGACGAGCTGCGTGCGCTCTCGCGCATCATGCAAAAGGGCTTCGTGTTCCGTGGCCTGAAGCCGGTGAACTGGTGCTTCGATTGTGGCTCCGCCCTGGCCGAAGCCGAGGTCGAATACGCCGATCGCAACGACCCCTCGATTCATGTGGCGTTTCCCTTTACGGATACGGACAAGGTTGCGGCCGCATTCGGCCTAGACACCGTGGAAGCCGGGGCGATCGTCATCTGGACCACCACGCCCTGGACCATTCCGGCCAACCAGGCGCTGAACGTTCATCCTGAATTCGAATACGCACTGGTGCGCTTGAGCGAACCGCGCAGCACGGGCTCCTTGCTGATCCTGGCCAAGGACCGTGTCGAAGCCTGCCTGGAAGAATGGGGTCTGCAGGGCGAAACCGTGGCGGTAACTCCGGGCGCCAAGCTGGCCGGCCTGGAATTCCATCATCCGCTGTACCAGGCTCACCAGGGCTACCAGCGCGTCTCACCGGTGTATGTAGGCGACTATGTCACGCTGGATTCCGGCACGGGCGTTGTGCACTCTGCACCCGCCTACGGCGTTGAGGACTTCGTCTCCTGCAAAGCGCATGGCCTGTCCGACGAAGCCATCATCAACCCGGTCAAGGGTGACGGTCATTACGCTGACAGCCTGCCGCTATTCGGTGGCCACACGATCTGGAAAGCCAACCCCATCATTGTGGAGGCGCTTCAGAACGCCGGTACGCTGCTCAAGGTCGAAACACTCAAGCACAGCTACATGCACTGCTGGCGGCACAAGACGCCCGTCATCTACCGCGCCACGAGCCAATGGTTTGCGGGCATGGATCGTCAGCCGGCCGAGGGCCCCACGCTTCGTGAAATGGCCCTCAAGGGCGTCGAAGAAACGGCTTTCTATCCGGCATGGGGCAAGGCGCGTCTGCACGCCATGATCGCCAACCGACCGGACTGGACCTTGTCGCGTCAACGCCAATGGGGTGTGCCCATGGCGTTCTTCGTACACAAGGAAACCGGCGAACTGCATCCGCGCACGCCGGAGCTCATGGAGCAGGTCGCGCAACGCATTGAGCAACACGGCATCGAAGCATGGCAATCGTTGGATCCGGCGGAATTGCTGGGTGCGGACGCCGAACACTACGAAAAGAATCGCGACACGCTGGACGTTTGGTTCGATTCCGGCACCACACACGCAACCGTGCTGGGGGGCCGCGATCAACAAGTAAAGGGTTCCCACGCCGGCGAACTCACCTGGCCGGCCGACCTATATCTGGAAGGCTCCGACCAACATCGCGGCTGGTTCCATTCCTCGCTGCTGACCGGCTGCATGCTTTACGGCCGCCCGCCCTACAAAGCCCTGCTCACCCACGGTTTCGTCGTCGACGGTAAAGGCCGGAAGATGAGCAAATCGGTGGGCAACGTCGTCGCGCCCCAAAAGGTGTCAGACACCCTGGGAGCCGAGATCCTGCGCCTCTGGACAGCGGCCACGGATTATTCCGGCGAACTGTCCATTTCCGACACCATTCTTGAACGTGTCGTTGAAAGCTACCGCCGCATCCGCAACACGCTCAAGTTCCTGCTGGGCAACGTAAGCGATTTCGATATCGCTACCCAAGGCCTGCCGGTGGACGAGCTGTTCGAGATCGACCGCTACGCGCTGGCCATGAGCGCAGCCATGCAATCCGACGTGCTGGCCTGGTACGAGCGCTATGAGTTCCACCCCGCGGTGGCCCGCCTCCAGGTGTTCTGCTCCGAAGACCTCGGCGCCTTCTATCTGGACGTGCTGAAAGACCGCCTCTACACCACGGCTGCCGACAGCAAGGCACGCCGCTCGGCCCAAACGGCGCTTTGGCACATTACCAACGGCCTGGTCAAGCTGCTGGCCCCGATCTTGTCTTTCACGGCCGAAGAAGCCTGGAAATACCTGAACGCCAAGGCCGACCCGCTCACCATTTTCACGGAAACGTTCCACGACTACCCTGCGGTCGCCGACACGACGTCGCTGTTGGAGAAATGGGATCGCCTTCGCGACATTCGCGCCGAAGCGATGCGTCGCATTGAAGAAGTGCGCGCCACCGGCAAGGTCGGTTCCTCGCTGGCGGCGGAAGTCGACATCTACGCTTCGGGCCGCGACCTCGAATGGCTGCAGTCCCTGGGCGATGACCTGCGCTTCGTGCTGATTGTGTCGCGCGCCACTGTCCATGCTGCAAGCGACGACACATTGCGCGTGGAAGTCTCGGCGACGGAGGCTCAGAAGTGCGAGCGCTGCTGGCACCATCGGGCCGACGTGGGCGTCGATGCAGAACACCCCACCATTTGCGGCCGCTGCTCTGACAATTTGTTCGGCGACGGCGAAATTCGCGAACATGCCTGAGTCTCGGCGCCGTTTCCTGGGCTGGCTGGCCCTGGCCGCGGGCCTTATCATTCTCGACCAGGTCACCAAGATCGGGTTCGACGGCGCGCTGTTCTACGGCGAACGGGTGAACATTCTCCCGTTCTTCGACTTTACGCTGCTGTACAACACGGGCGCGGCCTTTAGCTTCCTGGCGGACGGCCAGGGTTGGCAACGCTGGTTGTTCACGGCAATCGCGTTGGTCGCCACCGTGGTCATCGTGCGGCTGCTATGGAAGTACCCCCAGCAAGGCGTGTTCTGCGCAGCGCTGGCCTGCATATTAGGCGGGGCGTTGGGCAATGCCATCGACCGCATGATCTACGGCCACGTAGTGGATTTTCTGTTGTTCTACTGGCAGGATTGGCATTTCCCTGCCTTCAATGTCGCGGATATCGCCATCACCGTCGGTGCAGGGCTGCTGATACTCGACGAAATCCTGCGCTGGCGCCGGGAACGGCACCGCAACCAACCCTGAGGGCCGCCCTATGCTGGAACTCGCCAATAAACGCATCGTGCTCGGCCTGACCGGCGGCATTGCCTGCTACAAGGTGGCCGAGTTCGTGCGCCGCGCCATCGAACAGGGTGCCACCATCGATGTGGTCATGACCGAAGCGGCGACGCATTTCATCACGCCTGTAACGATGCAGGCACTCTCCGGACGGCCCGTCTATCTCGACGCCTGGGATGCGCGCGTACCGAACAATATGGCGCACATCAACCTCACCCGAGGCGCTGATGCCATACTGATCGCGCCGGCCAGCACGGATTTCATGGCCAAATTGGCACACGGGCTGGCCGACGACCTGCTCTCCACGCTGTGTGTCGCACGGGGCGACTGCCCCTTGCTGGTCGCGCCTGCCATGAACCGCGAAATGTGGTTGAACGCCGCCACCCAGCGCAACGTCGGTCTTCTTCGGCAAGACGGGGTCCGGCTGCTGGGCCCCGCTGAAGGCGAACAGGCCTGCGGGGAGACCGGCAGTGGCCGCATGTTGGAGCCCGACCAGATCCTGACCGAGCTGATTGCTTTCTTTCAACCGAAGTCTCTGGCCGGTCGACGAGTACTCGTCACTGCCGGGCCGACCTCGGAACGCATCGACCCGATCCGCGTCATCACTAACCGCAGTTCTGGCAAGACCGGCTACGCGATTGCGCGGGCGGCTCGCGAGGCCGGTGCGGACGTCACCCTGATCAGCGGCCCCACCGCCCTGCCCGCCCCATATGGGGTTCTACGTATCGACGTCGAAAGTGCACGGCAGATGCACGACGCCGTCATGCAATTCGCCACCGAAAGCGACGTGTTCATCTCTGTGGCTGCGGTGGCCGACTGGCACGTGGTCAACGCTGGCGAGCACAAATTCAAGAAATCCGAAGACGGTGGCGCACCGCAGCTGGCCTTTGCGCCCAACCCGGATATCCTCGCCGAAGTCGCCGCGATGCAGAACGGTCCCTGGTGCGTGGGTTTTGCAGCCGAGACGGAAAATCTCACGGAGTTCGCCGAGACCAAACGCCGCCGCAAGGGTGTGCCGTTGCTGGTGGGCAACCTGGCGCAACACGTGATGGATGCGGATTTCACCGAGTTCGTGCTGTTCGACGACAAGGGTCACACCAGCCTTTCACCGCAACCCAAGCTACAGGCGGCCCGCGCACTGGTGACCGCCATCTCCCAACGCCTACCTGTGAAGGAATCATGAGACGCATCGCCCTGAAGATCCTGGATCCGCGCATGAGCGACTTCCTGCCGGCCTACGCCACGCGGGGTTCCGCCGGACTCGACCTGCGCGCCTGCATCGATGCGCCGCTGACACTAGCTCCCGGTGCCACCGAACTGATACCGACGGGTCTGGCCATGCACATCGCTGACCCGGCCTATGCCGCCGTGATCCTGCCCCGCTCAGGACTGGGCCACAAACACGGCATCGTGCTGGGAAATCTGGTGGGTCTGATTGATTCCGACTACCAGGGTCCGCTCATGGTCTCGGCCTGGAACCGCAGCTCCGAACCCTTCGTACTGGAACCCATGGAGCGGCTGGCTCAACTGGTGGTGGTGCCTGTTCAACAGGTGGAGTTCGACATCGTCGACGAGTTCGAAGACAGCAGCCGGGGAGCCGGCGGCTTCGGCAGCACGGGTCGGCAATAGGTCCGCTCACAAGGCGGTTAGCTGGACCCTACGCGACCTCTTCTTCGCCCAGGTACGCCGCCCGCACCTTGGGATCGTCCAGCAGTTGCTGCGATGGACCTTCCAGAATCATGCGACCGGATTCCATCACATAGCCGCGATGGCTCGCCTCCAGCGCCAGGCGCGCGTTCTGCTCGATCAGCAAAATGGTGACGCCTTCGTCGGCGATGCTGCGGATGACTTCGAAGATCTTATCCACCATGATCGGCGCCAAGCCCATCGATGGTTCGTCCAGCAGCAATAAACGCGGGCGCGAGATCATGGCCCGGCCCATGGCAAGCATCTGCTGCTCCCCGCCCGACAACGTACCTGCCGACTGCTTCAGACGTTCTCTAAGACGCGGGAAGAGCTCCAACACATGCTCGGTGTCCCGAGCCACTTGCTCGGCATCATTCCGGCTGTAAGCGCCCATGGCCAGGTTTTCTTCGATGGTCAGTTGACCAAAGATACCGCGCCCTTCCGGCACCATGACTAGCCCTCGACGGACCAGCATATAAGACGGTACGGTGGCGATGGACTCGCCGGCATAAAAAATATCGCCCGCCGCCCGCGGCACCAGGCCGCAAATGGCGCGCAAGGTGGTGCTCTTGCCGGCGCCGTTCGCGCCGATCAGGCAAACCTGTTCGCCTTCATTGACCGTGAGGTTGAGTTCCCGGACCGCGCGGATCCCGCCATAGGCCACATCGAGGTTGCGCAGTTCAAGCAAGGGGGTGGCTTGCGTCATGTGGGGTCTCCCGACGGAATCGTGTCGGCCTGCGCTGCCGCTCCCTTACCGAGATAGGCTTCGATCACTCGCGGGTCGCGCTGGACGTCGGCCGGCTTGCCTTCGGCCAATACCCGACCATACTCCAGCACCAGTACCCGATTGCAAAGCCCCATGACCAGCTTCATGTCGTGCTCAATAAGTAGCACGGTCACGCCGTCGTCCCGAATCTTTTCAATCAGCTGGCGAAGCACGACGGTCTCGGATGGGTTCATCCCCGCAGCGGGCTCGTCGAGCGCCAGGAGCTTCGGTTCCGTCGCCAGTGCGCGGGCGATCTCCAGCCTGCGCTGGTCACCATAAGAGAGCGAGCGCGCAATATCGTTGGCGCGATCCGCAATACCGACATATTCCAGCAGCTCGTAGGCGCGCTCCTCGATGGCGCGCTCTTCTTCCAGAGTGGCCCGATTACGCAGCACGGCCCCGAGCACGCCCGCCTTGGTCCGAACATGGCGCCCGATCATGACGTTTTCGATAGCGCTCAAGCTGGCGAAGAGCCGGATGTTCTGAAAGGTGCGTGCAATGCCCACCTGGGCGATCTGATGCGGCTTCAAGCGAGTCAATTGATGACCCATGAAATTGGCCGTACCCATCTCGGGCTCGTACAAGCTGGTTAGCACATTGAACAGCGTGGTCTTACCGGCGCCGTTGGGCCCGATCAGCCCATAGATGTCACCCTTGCAGATCCCGAAGCTGACGTCCGACAGCGCCTGCAGGCCGCCAAACCGTTTGCTGATCCGGTTCACCACGAGTAGGAGATCCGGCATGGCTCCCGCATCGTGCCGCAGCGGTTGTGCGCTCATGTCCCCTCCTTCACCGCACGCAATTCGCGGCGACGCACCGCCGACGGCCAAAGGCCTTCTGGACGGAAAATCATCACGAGCACCAGCGCGAAGCCGAACATGAGCATCCGGATGCCTTCAGGATCCAGAATGACGTCGCCAAAAAGGGTCTGCTGCAGCGGAACTACGATCGCCCGCAATACTTCGGGGAACACCGACAACAGCAAGGCGCCGAGTATGACGCCCGGGATATTGCCCATGCCGCCCAGCACGACCATACACAGTACGGTGATCGATTCGGTCAAGCTGAAGCTCTCAGGACTTACAAAGCCCTGCATGGACGCGAACATGCAACCCGCGATACCGCCGAACGATGCGCCCATGGCGAAAGCCAGCAGCTTGATATTGCGCGTGTTGATCCCCATGGCCTTGGCCGCGATTTCGTCCTCGCGCACGGCTTCCCAGGCACGGCCGATGCGCGAATGCTGCAGACGCGCACAGATGATCACGATGACGATGGTGAAGAACAACAGCAAGTAATAGTATTTCTCCGGACCCGTAATTCGGAAGCCGAAGATCTCCTGGCTGCGCCCGAAGACGAAGTCTCCCACCTGGAAGGTATCGATGCGGTTGATACCTTGGGGGCCGTTCGTAATATTGACGGGGGCATCCAGGTTGTTCATGAAGATGCGGACGATCTCGCCGAAGCCCAAGGTGACGATGGCGAGGTAATCGCCTCGCAACTTAAGCGTAGGCGCCCCCAAGAGCGCCCCGGCAATGGCCGCCAGCACGAAGCCCGCTGGCAGGATCACCCAAAAAGGCAGGTGCAGATCGAAATGCGGCGAAGCCAGCATGGCCCAGGCATATGCCCCCACCGCATAAAACGCGATATAACCGAGATCAAGCAGGCCGGCAAAGCCCACCACGATGTTCAGGCCCAACGCCAGCATGACGTAGACCAGCGCGAAATTCAGCGTGCGTATCCAGCTTTGGCCGGCCATACCCAGTAAGAACGGCAGGATCGCCAGCACGGCGCCAAACAGCACAATGCCCAGCCAGACACGCGGCGGTACGGGTGTGCGAGTGTTCACACTGCTCATGCCCGGTCTCCCACACGTTCGCCCAGCAGACCCGAAGGACGGAACACCAGCACCAAGATCAGGACAATAAAGGAGAAGACATCCTGGTAATTGCTGCCGAAGAAGCCGTTAGTCAGGTCACCGATATAGCCGGCCCCGAGCGACTCGATCACGCCCAGCAGCAAGCCGCCCAGCATGGCGCCGGCCAGATTGCCGATGCCGCCCAGCACGGCCGCCGTGAAGGCCTTCAACCCAAGGATGAAGCCCATGGTGTATTGGGCGACCCCGTAATACGCCGCGACCATCACCCCTGCAACAGCGGCCAGCAATGAGCCGATGACGAAGGCGGCGGAGATGACCGTATTGATATTGACACCCATCAGCCCCGCCACTTCCCGGTTCTGGGCCGTGGCGCGCATGGCGGTGCCAAGACGGGTGCGATGCACGATCAGGAGCAACGCGGCCATGATTCCGGCAGCTGCCAGAATGATGATTATCTGCAAGAGGCTGATGCGCGCGTTACCGATATGAAAAACGATGGGCTCGATGATGTGAGGGAAGCTGAGATAGTTTCGGCCCCACACCATCATGGCCACGTTCTGGATAATGATGGAGATCCCGATGGCGGTGATCAGGGCGGCCAGCCGGGGCGCTCGGCGCAGGGGACGGTAAGCGAACCGCTCTGCCGTCCATCCCAACGCCATGCACACGGGCATGGCCACCGCCAGCGACCCCAATACCACCAACCAGGCCGAGACGTTGGCGGCGTCGCCGCCAACGAAAGCGACCACCAGTGTCGTGGCCACCATCGCCCCGACCATCACTACGTCGCCGTGGGCGAAGTTGATCAGTCCAATAATGCCGTAGACCATGGTGTAGCCCAATGCCACCAAGGCATAGACGCTTCCGACTGTCACGCCGTTGATGAGTTGCTGAAGCAGGATCTCCATGGCCCGGCGACGCTCAGTTGGACTGGCTGACCATCGTCTTGACCATCTCCCACTTGCCGTTCTTCACCTGATACAGCGTGACGGAGATTTCCTTCAGATCGCCCTTCTCGTCGTAAGCGATGCGCTCACTCGTGGCACCGGAACGCTGCAGCGAAGCAAGCTTCGGCAGATAGGCTTCCGGTTTGGAAGATCCGGCCTCCTTCATGGCCGTGATCATGTTCCAGGCCCCGTCGTAGGCATAGGGTGCGTAGACGCCGGGGTTCGTCTTGAACCGCGCTTTATAGGCCTCTTCAAACTTGGAGCCGGCGGCCATCTGTTGCAGCGGAACGCCCGCCAGCGATGCATAAGTGCCTTCCGCAGCATCGCCCGCCAACTTCAGGAACGTTTCACTGCGTGTCATCTCGCCGGAAACGAGCGGAGCGTCAATGCCCAGCGTGACCATTTGCCGACGCATGGGGCCAGACTGTGCGTCCAGGCCGCCGAAGAAAATGACGTCCGGATTCTTCGCCTTGATGTTGGTAAGAATCGCAGTGAAATCATTGGCCTTGTCGGTGGTGTACTCGCGCGCCACGATGCTGCCGCCGTGTGCTTCCACCGCCTTGGCGACCTGGTCGGCTAGACCCTGGCCATAAGCGGTGCGGTCGTCGATAAGCGCGACGGTCTTGCCGCCGAGATCCTTGACGATGAATTCACCTGCCGCCGCACCTTGCTGCGTATCGCTGGTCATCATGCGGAAGGTAGTCTTGAAGCCCTGGGCCGTGTATTCCGGCGATGTCGCCATGGCCACTTGTGGCAGGCCCTCGTCGGCATAGACCGAGGAAGCCGGGATGGTGGTCCCGGAGTTGAAGTGGCCAAGTATGCCCTGCACGCCTTCATCGACGATCTGCTGGGCAACTTGAACTGCCGTGCGGGGATCCGCTTGGTCGTCACGACTTACCAGCACGAACTTCGCGGTATCGCCGTCCAGTTGGATCTTTTGTGCGTTGGCTTCTTCCAGCGCGAGGGTCAGGCCATTGCGCATGTCCTCGCCATAGTGCGATTGCGGCCCGGTAAGCGGCGCGGCAAAGCCCAGTTTGACGACTGTTTCCGCCGCGGCGGGGGCGGCGGCAAATGCGGCCAGTGTTGCTGCGGTCGCGGCCAGCAGCTTGAAACCTGTTTTGGACGACATGACGTTCTCCGGAGTGGGATGATGAGCCCCGCAGGTCTCGGCCTGCGTCGAGTTACAACGTGATTACAACAGAGGTTAGCCTGCGATTTAATTGGTTGTAACCCTAGGAGCAACCGAGGCTGCACCTTAGGGCATTCACCCCATGCAACCAGCGAAGGTCACGCCGTCCGGTAGCGACGCGGGACGATCAGCAGCCGCTGCAGAAGGCAGCGTACTAGCCATTACCGTGGCAAGGCGCATCAGCAGTTCGCGGTGGCCTTCCACCAGGGCCGACATGCCGGTACCGACGGTCGTTTGCGCCTGCGCGGAACACACCCGTTCCTTCACGGCACGGGGCATGCCTTGGGGTACGAGACGCCAAACGACCTCTTGGCGGACGGACTGATCGTAGACCGAATCAAAGCGCTGGACGTCGAAGTAAACGCGCCATACCGGCCAATCTTCGCTCGCTCCGGCACGGCTCACATCTAGCACATTCCAGCGACGCGTCAGTTCATCCGTGAGTACATTTCGAATCTGCGATTCAAGGGGAGCCGCCCACAGGGCCGCGTTCAGAGGCACGACCTGCGCGCTCGTAGGCGTGCTGACAACGATCTGGGGCCGGGCCACCTGCTCAGGCACGACCACAGGCTGAACGCTGACGGCAAAGGCGGGACGCTTCGGATCAACACGTACTGCCTCCGCACTTTGGCTGCGCGTCGACTGCAATGAATAATATTGAGGCGCCGTTGACGCACAGCCCGCCAGCGCAAGGAGAACGGCCACGGTTGCCATTCGGATCATGGTTCTACCTCCATCGGGTCACGCGCACGACCGCGAATCAAGGAACTAGGCTGAGTCTGCAGATAGTCCGCGAGCGACCTCAGAGCGCGGGCTGCGGCGGTGAGTTCACGCATCGTTCCTTCCAGGCCGCCCGCGGTGGACGTGCCTTCAGCAACGAAACGATCCACCGCAGCGAGCGTCTTGGTCATCGCACTCAGTGTCGTCTTCAGTTCAGGGGTCACCTTGCCGTCTACGCCGTTCAACACCACCGTCACGGCCTGCAGCGTCTTGCGCAGGTCGTCAACCAACGCCTCCAGCGGCAGGCTCTCGATTTTGCCCACGATATTGCCCAGCTGTTGCTGCAGCCGATCAAAGTCGCCCGTGATCGTCGGCAACACCAGCGGGTAATCCGTGGCATCGAATTTCACCTCCGGTTCGTTACTGAAGAAGTCCAGCGCGACGTACTGCTGACCGGTCAAGAGGTTGGCCGCACGCATCTGTGCCCGCAGGCCTCGAGAGACCATGCCTTCCAGGAATCGGGCGCGTGCCAAGTGAGGATCCTTGTCCAGCTCCTGCATGCGCTCGAACAAGGGACCAAAACGCAGCGGATAGATGCGCGCTCGAACCAGGGCATAGAACTGACGCCGTTCGCGGTCGAACTCCATATCGATGTCGATGATGCTGCCCAGCTCCAGGCCCCGGAAATCCACCGGCGCGCCGACCTTGAGGCCGCGCACGGACTGATGAAAATGAAATTCAACCAGTACGGGGTCGCCATCGGGATCCGTCATGGCGTCCAGCTCGGATGCATACAGGTTGAAGACGGAGTCGGGCTTCGCGCTTTCCGTATCGAGGTCATCCGCTCGCGCAAAAGCGACACCGCCCGCCAAGATCGCCGCCAGAGAGCCGGTCTGCACGGACACGCCCTCCGCGTCCAGGGAGAAATTGATGCCGCTGGCGTTCCAGAATCGGGCGTCGGTCGATACGTGCCGGTCATAGGGCGCATCCACGAACACCTGTATGTTGACCGCTTCGCCAGTTTCATCGAGCGCATAACCAATCACCTGCCCCACCTGAATGCGGCGGTAATAGACTGGCGAGCCAATATCGAGATAGCCCAAGTCGGCAGCCCGCAGCGTAAAGCGTGTACCCGGTCGCTCGCTGGTGATTTCCGGCGGTACCTCAAGTCCCTCGAATTCATAGGCGGGCTTCTGCCGCTCCGCGGTCACCGGCGGTGTGTCAACCGCGATATATACACCCGACAGCAGCGTACCAAGTCCGGACACACCACTGAGTGCCAGGCGCGGACGTACGACCCAGAAACGGGATTCCGGCTGCGTGATGTATTCGGCGCCGTCACGGTTCAGCTGGGCTGTGACAAGCACCTTGCCTTGCTCGTGCTCCACCTTGAGGTCGGTGACTACGCCGACCGCGACGTCCTTGTAGCGCACACGTGTCTGGCCTACTTCGATGCCTTCGGCCGACTTGAACGAGACGGTAATGCTGGGGCCGGTGGCCATCCAATCGCGCATCATGAGCGTGACGCCCATCAGCACAGCCACCAAGGGCACCAGCCATATCCACGAAATGCGGCGCTCCTTGCGTGGATGCGCCTGCGCTTCCGGTATTGTTCTCCCCGTCTCCGGTCCCTGCTCTTCTACTTCCGATCTGTTCTTTTCATTCATGGGCTGAGTTTCCAGCGGTGGTCTTCTGTCCGAGATCCCACCCGGTCCGCGGATCATAGCTCAGGGCGGCCAACATGGTCAGCACCACCACCAGACCAAAGCTCGCCGCCGCGGGGCCGGCGATGATCTGAGAAACGCCTGGGAAATTCGCCATCGCCGCCATCAAAATGACCACGAACACGTCGAGCATCGACCATTGCCCCACGAACTCCACCAATTCATACAAACGTGTACGCTGACGCTGGACGTTGTCGCCTCGCCATCTCCGTCCCAGCAGAAGCACGGCCAACGCCAGCAATTTGGTGATGGGAACTACGACACTGGCGATGAAAACGATCACCGCAAGATCCCAGGAACCAAGCTGCCAGAGCTCGATGATCCCGCCCAAGATAGTGTGGTTGCTGGACCCGAGCGCACTGCGGATCTCCATCATGGGAAGAACATTGGCCGGTATGTAGACGACCGCCGCCGCCAGCATCAACGCCCAGGTTCGCGATTGCATGTCCGGCCGGCGCTTATGCACGGACGCGCCGCAACGCTCGCAAGGACGCGCGGTGTGTGAGTCAGTGGCCTGCACATAGCCGCAGACCCGACACGCGGCCAGCTGTTCCGGCGGTAAACCTGTATCGCGCGCAACCGGTACCAAATCGAGTTCCTCCGCATACGCCCATAGCCGCAAGCTGTGCAGCCGACTCAATGCAGTAAGCATGAACGTCAGCACACCGAAAGCCCAAATGCCCGGGCCCGGTGCCAAGACCGCCAGATCAGAGAACTTCACGATTGCCACGATGATGCCCAGCATGAGCACGGGCAACATGCTCCAGGGCAGCGACGCGTAGTAAACCCTTAGCGCCAGCGGGAAGTCCGGCGGCAGCCGGCCACTACGCAGGCAACTCAAAGCCCAAAACAGGAAACACAATTGCGTTAGGGGCATCCAGAACCCCACTAGACCCGTCATGATCGAGAGCACGTAGTGCCCTTGTTGCCAATTCAGCCACAACGCCCCCACGAAGGTGGCATCCACCGTCTTGCCCAATACATTAAGTGTGGCAATGGGGAACAGATTCGCGATCGCGAAGACGGCCAGCGCTCCGGCCGTCAGTGCCATCCAGTAATCCAGAGAAAAGCGGCTACGCCTGAATAAAGCGTAGCCGCAGCGTGTACATGTCGCCATGCCTCCGGGTTCCACCGCCACGGCGGTGTGCAGCGTGTCGCAGTGCCGGCACGCCAGCAGCGCCCCTTTCCGCATTAATCGACCAGTTCGGGTTCCGGACGAGAGGGAGACGCGTCGCGGCCCTTACCGGAATCCTTGTCGGCTTCCGGGAAGACAAGCTGAACCTTGCCGTCGGCATCGAGCCCGACTTCGACGTGCCCGCCATCGACCAAGCGACCGAACAACAGCTCATCTGCCAGGGCCCGGCGTATCGTGTCCTGGATGAGCCGTTGCATGGGACGCGCGCCCATGGTGGGATCGAAACCTTCTTTGGCCAGATGCTCGCGCAGCGCATCGGTAAACGTGACGTCCACGCGCTTCTCGTGAAGCTGATCTTCAAGCTGCATGAGGAACTTGTCGACGACCCGCAGGATCACATCGCGGGACAGCGGCGTGAAGCCGATGATGGCATCCAGGCGGTTGCGGAATTCGGGTGTGAACAGGCGTTTGATCTCCGCCATTTCGTCACCCGTGGTCGCCGTCGCTGCAAAGCCGATGGTGTTGCGGTTAAGCGCTTCGGCTCCGGCATTGGTCGTCATGACGAGAATCACGTTGCGGAAGTCCGACTTGCGGCCGTTGTTGTCCGTAAGCGTGCCGTGATCCATGACCTGCAGCAGGATGTTGTAGACATCCGGATGCGCCTTCTCGATTTCGTCGAGCAGCAGCACACAGTGCGGCTGCTTGGAGATCGCTTCGGTGAGCAGGCCGCCCTGGTCGAAGCCGACGTAGCCCGGAGGCGCGCCGATGAGCCGTGAAACGGTATGCCGCTCCATGTATTCCGACATGTCGAAGCGCACGAGTTCAACACCCAGCACAAAGGCCAACTGTCGCGCGACTTCCGTCTTGCCGACGCCGGTCGGGCCGGAGAACAGGAATGAACCGATAGGCTTGTCGGGCCGCCCCAAACCGGAACGTGCCATCTTGATGGCGGCGGACAAGGCCTCGATGGCGGGATCCTGTCCGAACACCACGGTCTTGAGATCGCGTTCGAGTGTTGCCAGCTTGTTGCGGTCGTCGGTAGACACACTCTGCGGCGGAATCCGTGCGATCTTCGCCACAGTCGCCTGCACTTCACCCTTGCCGATGACCTTCTTGCGGCGCGATGCCGGCAGCAGGCGCTGGGCCGCCCCGGCCTCGTCGATAACGTCGATAGCCTTATCGGGCAGGAAGCGGTCGTTAATATGGCGGGCAGCCAACTGAGCGGCGGCGGTAATCGCGGCCGCGGAATACCGCACCCCGTGGTGGGCCTCGAAGTGTGACTTCAGGCCGCGCAGGATCAGGATGGTCTGCTCTACGGTGGGCTCGGCCACGTCGATCTTCTGGAATCGGCGCGAGAGCGCGTGATCCTTTTCGAAGATGCCGCGGTACTCGTTATAAGTGGTGGCGCCCATACACTTGAGCTGTCCGGAGGACAACGCAGGCTTGAGCAGATTGGAGGCGTCCAACGTACCGCCGGAGGCGGAGCCCGCACCGATCAACGTGTGAATTTCGTCGATGAACAGCACGGCATTGCGGTTGTCCTTCAGGCACTTCAGCACCGCCTTCAAGCGTTGCTCGAAGTCGCCGCGATACTTAGTACCGGCCAACAGCGCGCCCATGTCCAGCGCATATACCTGTGCGTCGGCGAGGATCTCGGGCACATCGCCACGTGTGATGCGCCACGCCAGGCCCTCGGCAATGGCGGTCTTGCCGACGCCGGCTTCGCCGACCAGCAAGGGGTTGTTCTTGCGGCGGCGGCACAACACCTGGATTACGCGCTCGACCTCGTGTTCGCGGCCAATAAGCGGGTCAATCCGCCCTTGGCGCGCTTCCGCATTGAGATCCGTGGCGTAGAGCTCCAACGGAGACTTCTGCTGATCGGATTTCGCTTCTTCCACTTGGGGTGCCTTCGGCTGTTCGACGGGCGGTTCCTCGGGTGTCTTGGTAATGCCGTGAGACAGATAATTCACGACATCCAGACGAGTGACGCCCTGCTGCTGCAAGAAATAGACCGCGTGAGAGTCTTTTTCTCCGTACATGGCCACCAGCACGTTCGCGCCGGTGACGGTGTTCTTGTTCGAATTACCCGACGACACATGCATGATGGCGCGCTGAATCACGCGCTGGAAGCCGAGAGTTGGCTGTGTGTCGACGTCTTCGTCGCCAGGGAAAACCGGTGTGTTTTCCGTGATGAATTTGCGAAGATCGTGGCGTAGGGCTTCGATGTTGGCGGAGCAGGCACGAAGAACCTCCCCTGCCGCAGCGTTGTCCAACAGGGAAAGCAGCAAGTGCTCTACGGTAATAAATTCATGTCTCGCCGTGCGGGCCTCGACAAAGGCCATGTGCAAGCTGACTTCAAGTTCTTCGGAGATCACGCTACCTCCATTGCATATC
>DATGNX010000056.1:0-9289 GCA_035306485.1 Burkholderiaceae bacterium | reverse complement strand
GAGCACGTTGGGCTCAAGACCACACGCATTCGCAGCCTGGGTGGAGAACAGATCGTTTGCTCCAACACCGAGCTGCTCAAGCAGACCATCCAGAACTACAAGCGCATGGAGCTGCGCCGCATCGCATTCCGCTTCGTCGTTGCCTACGGCGCCGACGACAGCCAGATCCAGGCGATTGTGCAGAACGTGCGTAAAACCATAGAAGGCATGGAGCATACCCGCTTCGATCGAGCCCATTTGCTGCAGTTCGTGCCGCGCGGCTTGGAGTTCGAAGTCGTGTATTACGTGCTGAGTGCCGACTACAACGTCTACATGAACCTGCAGCAGGAGATCAATCTGGCCATCCTGCGCCACCTACATAGTCTGGGCCTGGAGTTCGGCCGGGAAGAGATGCGCATGCACTATCCGGATACCCGTGCTATCCCGCTAGAAGTCCAGGCGCACGCCGGCCTGTTCGCAGTGGAAGATGGTGACCGCGACGCCGAACGCGGGAATTCCTCTCCGAGTCCGGAACACCGGTAGGGGTCATCGGCGGGATGACGACGCCGCGAATTTCAGCGAGAATGAAATAGCGGGGCGACAGCCGAGTTCAAACACGGCGGCACCCGTGGCGTAGTCCTGAAAAAGAAGAGAGTTTCCACCATGTCTGAATTTAATTTACCTGCCGGCACCCTTGTTTATCACGGTACCGACCGCAGCGCTGCCGATGAAATTTCGGTCACCGGTCGCCATGCCTTCTGGCTGGCCACCACACTTGAACTCGCGCAGACACAAGCCCTGCGTAATCGGGTAGGCACACCAAGAGTGTTCGTGTACCGCCTGCGCAGCGACCTGAAGCTGCCTGCGGTGCGCACTCCGGACGATGTCCGTGCCCTGCTTCAACGGTATGAACTGCGCGTGACGGAAGACGAACTCCTGCAAGCAAGCGCCATAGCGGCGAACCTGGCGGGCTGGGCCTATCCTGACGCCAATCCGCTAGGCGCGTCACTGAAGCTCTTCGATACGAGAATGCTCGAATACGTCGAAACGGTGCCTGTGGACCGCGCCAGCGTACTGGGCACCGCCGTCTGAGTCAGCCCGACGTTTTATACGTACGCCAGCAGGCGGCCCAGTGCCGCCGCTGAAATCCATATCGCCAATGAAACAGCCGCCTGGAGCTTTGCGGCCCTGGGTAGTTCCGCCTGCGTATTGACGGTCGACGCTCGCCAGAGCCACTGGAACGCCAGTGCATTCAGAATGCCGAGCCCGATCAGGACGATCTTGGGCAGGAACAACGGATTACCCAACAGCGGCACTGCATCGGCCATGAAGAGCAAACTGCCAGACGCCAGCATGATTATCAGGCCTACCACGGCCAACGGCGTCAGCAATGCCGAAGCATTATGCAGAGAAATTGCCTTGCGCCCGGCTCCCAGAATACGCAGATCCAGCAGGAGCATGCCGCCCACCAACAGGATGACGCCGGCGACATGTAACAGATTCACGGCCGGGTAAGCCCACGAGGACGTCCTCATCCAGTCCGCGGGGCCGGAAGCCTCGATGGCGACGATCCACTCCATCAGCCCCGCCACCTCAGCGCAGCTCGATAACTCGGCCGTCCACCGTAATGCGTTCAGCCCGCAGTTCCGCGCTGCCGTCGCGCTTGGGATACCCCTCGATCGTGATTGTCTTACCCGGTTGCAGCGCCGCATTGGGAAGGCCCCGGGCCTCCATGCGCCGCGTCGGCGCAAGAATTACATTCCAGCGCCGGCCATCGTGGTCGATTTGCACTTCGGCATGCGGATTGCGGTACTGGACCTCCTGGAGCACCGCTTCGATCTTCAGGGTCTGACCAGCGTCGTAGGAACTCCAGCCGTGATGAGCCTGTACAGCTGACGCCGAGCCGGCAAGCAGGAGCGCCGCCGACCACTTCAGGTATCGCTTCATGATGTACTCCCGTACGCGCACACTCTCGCAACGTAACGGAACTCGCGCGCAAGCGCAATGGGAGAGGGAGTGCTGAAAAGGCGTTTATCCGCGGCTGCAGGCCGGCTCGGCAGCGGTGTCCCCAGACGCAACTACCGGCATTGCCGATGCTGGAAGGCCAAAGACTTTATCGAAGCACCAGGCGAAGACAAAGGTATAGACCAGGAAGAACGCGATGAAGCCCAGGTCCATGACGAAGGCCTCCCATAAACTGACTTCCAGCCACCAGGCAAAGAAGGGGACAATGGACAGCACAAGGCCGCCCTCGAAGCCAACCGCGTGCGCGATGCGCCGGCGCACACTGCGCCCTTTGACGAGCTGGCGCCGCTCCCAGGCCTCGAAGATGGAATTGAAGACGAGATTCCACGTGACGGCGAGCACCGAAGCGCCAACCGAAGCAACCAGTGAATGCATGGGCGCATGGCCAATGCCCGCCAGCACGGCTGCCGTTAACGTAATCGCGATCCCTTCATACAGGGTCACGTACACGACCCTGCGCTTCCAGCCTTGCATGTACCTTCGTTCCTCAGTTAGCCGCGGCGCCTGCGCTCACCGTGGCGTGCCGCCGCAACACCAAGCTGTCAAGAATAGCATTTTTGCGTTCGTATCCGCCAAATGTAGGATGGCGGCGGCGACAAGGCTGCGGAAAAATAGCGGAAGGGTTAGCCCTTACCCATACGGTATAACCTTGTATGACCTCTCCTGCCCTGTTGCAGAATCGCGTCCCAGATGGCCACCCCACTCGCCGGCGCTCCATTACCTACTCTGACAATTGGTGCGAGACACTCACTTTCCATCTGACTAGCATGATTCCATGTATACACAGGCGCATTGATTGGCCAGCCACAGAGGAACCGCGATCATGAAAGTATCCAGCATATTACCAACAAACTGGTATCGCCTTCCCAACGGCAATGTCGTGCATCGATGCGGCATCGAATTGATGAATGACGGTAGAGAATGGCGCATGACGGATCAATCCGACCGTGAATTTGCCGAGTTCGCAATCACCGAACAGGGCTTGAGTTGCGACGAGGCTCGCGGCCTCGCAGACCTTCTGGTCGAGCAAGGGGCGAACTGGGCCAGAGGCGGCCTGCACTGACCTCGCCTGCACGGTCCGCGCGGAGATCGACGCATGGGCGTACAATTTACGCCCCTGAAAACGCATCGATTGGACCTATCCATCTTGAGCACTTCCCGTACAAAACGCTGGAACGGCACACTTGAATCCCTCGCCGCGGATTATCTGAAGGGTGTCGCCGAACGCATGGAAGCCTATGGCGACCGTGTGCAATTCGAGCTGCCCGGCCATGGCAAGCACCCGATCTATCAAGTCATAGGTCGTAGCGAACGCAAAATGGGCTTCGACGGCAAGCACCTGTTGCTGCGCTTGAACGACTCGGGCAATGTAGCGGAAACCTTATCCGCGGAGTTCACACTCGAAGCCGTACGCGAAGCGATTGCCGGCAAGCGCGGCTCGCGCGCTCGTAGCGCAGCCAGCCCCTCGGCGGGCAATGGCGCCACGCCGGTTCGACGGCGCGCGGCGGCCGCCCCGGCCGTGGTGGACACGGTAGAGCAGGAGAAGTACGCCTACTACCGGGCAAATCGCGACTCCCTGCCGGAAGACATCGCGCAGCATGCCGCTGAGATCAGCGCGTTGATGCGCGCTGGAAAATCGGCCGAAGAAGCGTTCCAGCAGATCATCGCGCAGCACTATTGATTTCTAAATTGGCCCGATACACCTGTTTCGGGCCAATTCAGATTCATAAGCGCCCTTGCCGGCTCAGGCGAGACGCAGGGTGTGTCCGCCCGCCTCTAGAGCGTCGTAATCCGAGTCGCCCAGCGACTGCGGCTGCTCAGTATCGGCGTCTGCAGCATGGGTGATGTCGATCACCGTGCGTGCGGCACTGTCGGGCAGACGGAACACGGACACCGCATCGGCCAAGCGCCGAGCTTGCTCACGCAACGATTCAGCCGCCGTCGCCGCTTCTTCGACCAACGCCGCGTTCTGTTGGGTGACGGCGTCCATCTGCGTCACAGCAGTGTTGACCTGGTCGATCCCACTCGACTGTTCGTCCGAAGCGACGGAGATATCGCGCATGATCTGCGTGACGCGGTTGACCGACGCCAGCAACTCCTGCATGGTGCCGCCGGTGGATTTGACCTGGTGCTCGCCCGCCTCGACTTCGTGGATCGACTCTTCGATCAGTGTCTTGATCTCCTTTGCGGCCTGCGCACTGCGTTGGGCCAGCGAGCGAACCTCGGCCGCAACCACGGCGAAGCCCTTGCCCTGTTCCCCCGCCCGCGCAGCTTCCACTGCGGCATTCAACGCAAGGATATTGGTCTGGAACGCGATGCCGTCGATCACGCCCACGATCTCGCCAATCTTGCCTGAACCGGTGGAGATGCGTTCCATGCTTGCGACCACGCCGGCGACGGCTTCGCCGCCTTTCTCGGCAACGTTGGACGCCGCCGTAGCCAGTTCGTTAGCCTGGCGCGCATTGTCCGAGTTCTGCCGGACGACTGCTGCCAGCTCTTCCATGCTGGCGGCCGTCTCCTGCAGCGAGGCCGCCTGCTGCTCCGTCCGGCTAGAAAGGTCCGTATTACCGGCCGCAATTTCGTTCGCGCCGAGATTGATCTCATCTACGCTGGCACGGACAATGCCGATGGTCTGCTGCAGATTGGATTGCGTACGGCGCAGATAATCGTAAAGCGTGTGGATCTCGTTGCGACTACCCGCCGGAACAGCCGGGAACTGGTTGGTCAGGTCGCCCTTGCCGAGTTTCTCCAGCCTCTGCATGATGTCGCGCACCGGCCGAAGGGTGCGCCCAGCCAGCCAGCCGACGATCAGCGAGATCAGGCCGGCACCGACGATCATCAACACGGCCTGGATCAACATGGCCTGCACGCTTTCCATCATGAAGTCGGTCCGCTTGCCGACACCGTACAGCACCCAATCCCAGTTATCGATCGTGCGCCAGGCCGCGAGGCGGACCTCTCCGTCCGGAGGGGTGATGTCGGCGAAGCCGACTGGCTGGTCGAAGTAGTCCCGCAGCAGGGCAACCGCCGCTGTCGGCTCCATGCCCATATCGGCCCCCTCTCCCACGGCCATCAGCCCGCCTTGAGCAGCAGCGAGATCAACCAGACCGAAGGAACCGAACTCAGCCACCTTGGTTTCGGCCACGAGCCGCAGCACGTCGGAAACTTGCTCGTGTACGTCGACCCGCACCGACAGGCCCCCGTACACCGTGCCGACCTCATCGGCCAGCGGCATGATGCTCATGGCATACCAGCGGCCATTACGCTGCACGAGGCCAGCGTATGGTTGCCCGGAATCAAGTGTGCGCGCCAACAGGTCGTCGGGCTCCACCACACTGTTCAGGCGCAGTTCGCCTTCGCTGTCGCGCAGCAGGGTCGCGACACGCACCCAGCCTTGCGGCGCCTTAACAATGACGGCCGGATCCGCCCCTGTGTTCTCGTTCATCCGCATCAGGTGGCCGACGTCACCATTGATGATGGTGTCGTCGACGATCAGCAGCGGCACGCCGGATTCATCCGCGCTGCCATCCGGCTCGGGCCGTCCCCCGAGCTCCCGCTCCAGAACCGGTATCAATTCACCTGCGCGCTGAGTCGCGGTGGAGTACGCCAACTGAAGGGATCGGTTCACGCCCTCAAGAGACGCCGCCATTTCGCGGCTGACGTTCTGACGCGCGATCTGCACGCTTTGCCAAGTCATGATGGCGGTGATCACCGTCATCACGAGGATCGTGGCGACCGAAGTCACGATAAACAGCTTCGTGGCGAGACTGCGGCGCGACCACCAGCCGGAACTGGCCCGGTCGCCCCTAGACTTGCTTTGAACCATTTTGCTTCTCCGCATGTATGCCTTATCCAGCGAATGCCGGTACAAACTTTTACATCATGCAAGGAAAAGCCAATACTGAAGATATCCCTATGTTTCCGGAGGGAGTCTCCGCGCGTTCAATGATCAACGTCCAGCAGGCTACATAAGAAAAGCCCCGAACAAACCCAGGAACTCCTCCAAGCTCATGGACTGCCCGTTAACGTCCACATTGCCATCTACGTAGACAATATTCACGATGGCGCGGTCGCCGTCCCGCCGCAGCAGGCCTTCGCGCTCCAGCTCGTTTACGTAGCGGTCATACATCAGGGCCCCCAACATTTCCAGCTGTTTCTGTTCGGCCTCGCCGCTACCCGTTTGGGCAAACGCCTGCAACAACATGGGACGCGAGAGCACCAGCTCAAATTGCATTTCCTTGAGCGCCGTATCCACACCGCCATCCGCGGCGGTCACATCCGCCGGCAAAGGCTGAAAGTTTGCAGACAACGCCAACTTGGATTCACCCTTCTCGTTGCTCCACAGCACCGGTCGCAGCGCCACCGCCGGACTGGATGCCAACGCGGGACGCATTTTGGCGAGCAGGCGGTCTTCGTCTTCGGGCGTCAGATCGAACTCTTCGCCCTCGCCCGCTCCGTGTTCCATTGCAATGGCGTCGTATTCAGCCAACAGAGCGGAGAAGGCATCGACGTGGAATCGCTGGATTTCCCCGCCGAGCGTGACGCTGCCCAGGTCGATCCCGCTCATCAACACACGTTTGAAGTCATAGCGTAGCGTAGCGTCGAGCAAATCCGCTTGCTGGCGGCTGTCGAGCGTTACAACGGCCGTGTCCACGTTGACCACTTCTTCATTGTGGTCGTACAAGGCGATGGCCCCCGCTTCGAGGGTGCTGTGTACCTCCACCGTTTCGTCGGCCGCCGTGGTGGTACGCGACTGCAATTGAATTTCCTTGATGGCGAGGCGGTCGCCGTCAGGCGCCTGCCCCATCTCTAGCGAAGCGAATTGTCCTTCGCCCACGCTGTCGCGGAAGTCGTTGCTGAAACGGATTTCCATTTGCCCGCCGCTGAAGGACAGCCGCTCTCCCTCTACAGCCCACTCGAGTGGTGCGAACGACCAGGTCGACACGCCTTTGCCACCGAGGCCGATGCGGGTGTCCACCTCAAGCGGCATATTTCCCCGAGCCGCGTCGAACCAGCGTTTCACGGTGTCGGTATCGACGAGCTGGCTCTGGCTATAGGCCAATTGCGGCGCGAGCACGCCCTGTTTCACGAGCGCCCAGGGAAACGGGCCGTGTTGCATGTGATCGGCCATGCCCAGCTCAAGACGTTCTTCTTCGTCCTGAACCACGATGGCATAGCGCGCCTCGGTGGAGAACAAGCCCCGACGATAATCGTTGATCTCAATCCGAGCACCCAAAGTACCAACATCCGGCCCGATCGATTTGATGATCCGGGCGTTGGCCCGTTCGATGGACGCGCGTATGGTCTTTTCGGCCTGCACACCCACATACCAGGAGACCCCGGTATACGCGGCGACCGCGACAACAACGACTCCAGCAACGGCGACAGATTTCTTCATGAATGATCCAAGTTCCGCGGGACCTTTCCCGCCCGTTGATAAGAAAAGAACGTAAACAGTTCATCGGCCCACTTTAAGCCGTCCGCAGCAGCGGCAGCCGGACGATATTCGTAGCCCACGTAGCCTCGGTATCCGGCCCGGTGCAGATACTCGAACCCCGCCAGCAGGTGATCGCGCGACAGGTCAGGCTCATTGCGCGCTGGGCTGCCTGCGACCTGAACGTGACGGATCCAGGGCAGCGAAGCCTTCAGTTCGGCACACAGGTCCAGCCCCTGGCGCACGACATGGAAGAAATCGAACTGCATGCCCACATTGGGCAGGCGCGCTTCTTCCAGGATGCGGCGGACGGCTGCGGGTTCGCAATAGAAGTAGCCCGGCATATCGTGAGCATTGAGCGCTTCAAGTTGCAGAGTCAGCTGGGGATGGGCCTGGGTGGCCCAGGAAAGATTCTCGATCAACGCGGCGGATGTTGCCGACGGCCGTGCGGGACCGGCCATGACATGTACGGCACGGCAGCCGGTGGCCTCGCAAACAGCGGCCGCAAGCGCGAAATCGTTGCGGAAGTTCTCGGTTTCGCCGCACTGTGCGGCCCTGCCCACCGGGGCCGCATCCGCGTCCACCGGTGTGTTGATCAGCGCCAACTCCAGTTCGAACTCGCGCAGGCGCGCCGCGTACCACGCGGGGCTGCGATCATAGGGATACAGAATTTCAACGGCCCGGAAACCATCGCGGGCCGCGGCTTCAAAGCGCGCCTCGATAGGTAACTGGCCATAAAGTAGCGTCAAGTTCGCTGCGGGAATCATGCGGCGAATTATCGCCGACATTGCCGAGACCCGGAAAGCTTTCTACCATGTACGCCACCGGATCAACTGACGCCGGCCCATACAACAATACCGAGACAAAACCATCCATGCCTGCGACCCTCGACTTCTATTTTGAATTCTCGTCCCCTTACGGCTACCTGGCGAGCACCCAGGTGGAAGCGCTGGCGGCAGAGACGGGCCTCACATTGCATTGGCATCCCATTCTGCTGGGACCCATGTTCAAGGCCATGGGTTCGGCGCCGCTCACGAACATTCCCTTGAAAGGGGAATATGCACTGCGCGACTTCAAGCGCTCCGCCATGTTGGCCGGCGTAGCGTACAAACAGCCCGAACCGTTTCCCATCGCCACGGTGGCAGCGGCGCGCGCCGCGCTACATGCACGCGAGCATGATCCTCAGCGTGCGCCTGACTTGATTAAGGCCTTGTACCGCGCCTATTTCGCCGAGGGCCGCCCTATCGACAAGCTCGAAGTGGTATTGGACGTGGCGGAAGAAACAGGACTGGACCGCAACGAAACCGAAGCGGCGATCGGATCCGACACCGTCAAGACCGCATTGCGGGAAGAAGTGGAAAACGCTATGAAGCGCGGCGTTTTCGGCTCGCCTTTCATGCTGGTAGGCGACGAGCCCTTCTGGGGGTTCGACCGCTTCGAGCACATAAGAAAATGGGTCGCTCTGGCGAACGACTCAAAATAAACGGAAAGCGCTGCAACCCGTTAGCAGCGCGCACCAATGCCGAGGCCGCTTGGCCCGCCGGAATCACCACCTGGCTTGTGCTTAGGGCTCGGGCTTAGGCACCGGCTTAGGCTTACGCTTGGCGCTTAAGCTTCAGCATCCGGCTGACGGGCCGGCTCGGCACGCGCGAATGCCTCGATCTGCGCACAGGTGTCGGCGATGCGGACAATGGTGGGCATCGCGCTCAAATCGCAATCGTAACGCCGCGCGTTGAACACTTGCGGAACCAGGACGACGTCGGCAAGCGTAACCTGATCGCCATGGCAGTAGCGGCCCGTTGCAGGGTTTCCTGCAAGCAAGGCTTCCACAGATGTCAGGCCGACGTTGAT
>DATGNX010000055.1:0-2079 GCA_035306485.1 Burkholderiaceae bacterium | reverse complement strand
GCGCCGATGCCGTCGATCTTGCAGTCGATGTCATGGTCGCCATCGCACAGGCGGATGTTCTTGACCTTGGTGCCGACCTTGACCACCGAAGACGAGCCCTTGACCTTCAGGTCCTTGATCACGGTAACGGTATCGCCGTCCTGCAGGACGTTACCGACCGAATCCTTGATAACTCGGGCATCGTCATCGGCCGTTTGTGTCGCGTCGGCCGACCACTCATGGGCGCACTCGGGGCAGACCAGCATCTGGCCGTCTTCGTAGCTGTATTCGGAGTTGCATTTGGGGCAGGGCGGCAATGTGCTCACGGAATCCTCAGTGTCGTCTGCAAAAAGACCGTGGATTATATAAGGCTTTACGGGCTTGTGCTCCGGCGGAGCGCGATACACCCGTTCAGCCGGCAATGTGCCGGCCTGCGGTGGGATCAGATATCGGCCTTGATGGCCTTGTAGCGCTCTTCCAGCTCGCGGCGGATCTGGCGGCGTTGCTGGGCCTGGGCGAAGCGGCGTTTCTGGTCGGTCGTCTGCGGCGTCAGCTTGGGGACCGGGACGGGGCGGCCGCTCTCATCCAGGGCGACCATGGTGAAGAAGCAGCTGTTGGTGTGGCGAACGGTCTTCAGACGGATGTCTTCGGTAACGACCTTGATGCCGATCTCCATGGAGGTATTGCCCACGAAGTTCACCGAGGCCAGGAAGGTCACCAGTTCGCCCACGTGCACCGGCTGGCGGAAGTTCACCTGGTCCACGGAAAGCGTGACCACATATTGCCCCGCGTAGCGGCTGGCGCAGGCATAGGCGACTTCGTCGAGGTACTTGAGCAGAGTGCCGCCATGTACGTTGCCGGAAAAGTTGGCCTTGTCCGGGGTCATCAGTACGGTCATGGTCAGTTCGGCATGTCCATCTAGCATGGGGCGCGGCTCGTCGTGGTGGAAAAGGGGCGCTACTTTAGTCGAATATTCATCCGCTGTGTCGCCTTTTCTGTCTCTCGCGCTCATTGGTCGAAGTTATCGTCAATGCGACGCATGGGCGCAGGACGCTCAGATAAGGCTGGCGCCGATGTGAAGGGCATCACACCCCGGGCTCGCGTCGATCGGTGGCGGGCGCTTTCGTTGATCTGAGCCAGTATCCGACCCGATAGTCATTCCTATAGTCCCGCCGATGAAAACTCGCCAGGGACGACCCATGCGCATCCTTGCCATTGCCTTGCTCAGCTGTCTCACTTCCTTCGCACTTGCCGATGACGGGCTGGCCCAGCGCTTCGCCCAGGTCATGACCGACCCCGAAAACCGCCAGCACGCCTATGCCGCAGGCCAGGAACGGGCGGTGTTCTGCACCTACTGCCACGGGGAGACGGGCAACAGCAAGCGTCCGCACATCCCGAACCTGGCTGGGCAGAATCCGCTCTATCTGTTCAACGCCTTCGAGAAGTTCGCCAGCGGCGAGCGTACCGACTTCGTCATGTCCAAGCTGGCGCAGAACCTGACGCAGGAAGATCGCGTCAACATCGCCGTGTACTTCAGCCAGCAACAGGTGCACCCGGTGGCCACCACGGTCAGCGAGAACCTGCGCCGCCGCGGCGAGACGCTGTTCCACAACGCCTGCACCGGCTGCCATGGCCAGCATGCCGAGGGCATGGAGACCACGCCGCGGCTCGCCGGCCAGCCGGACGAATACCTGCGTACGGCACTCACCCGTTTCCGCGAGAACGACCCCCGGCGCGCCGGCTCGGTGATGATGGGTGTCGCCGCGCTGCTGTCGGCCGATGACATCGAGGCCGTCGCGGCCTATCTGTCGCGGTTGACGCTGGATTCAGCCGACGAGAAGGCGCGCATCGCCCGGGTGATCGGCGCGACCGTGCAGTGACCTTCGGAACAGGCTCGTCGGACATTTCCTCGTGAGAAAGGGCATGCTTCACCTCTCCCATCAAGGGAGAGGTGAAGATGGAGCTCGAGATCGAGATCGACTTGCTGGCGAGTCACAAAGGCTCCAGCCGACAGCATGGCGCCGGCGAAATCCGTACCGCCTCCACGGCTCAGTAACTCTTGTAGGGCAGGAACTTGCCCGAGAGCACCACGTTGACGCG
>DATGNX010000054.1:0-14417 GCA_035306485.1 Burkholderiaceae bacterium | reverse complement strand
GTCGATATTGAGCTGAATAAGAACTGGTTCCTGAATGCGGACGTGCGCTACATCGACATCGACTCGAAAGTGAAGCTCAACGGCCAGCGTATCGGTACGGTGCGTATCGACCCGGTAGTTGCGACAGTTGGCGTCGGCTATCGTTTCTGAGCCTTTACAGCTAACGATTCCGCCAAGTTTGCGGCGCTACAACGGCAGCCACCCATTACGGGTGGCTGTTGCATTTCAGGGGGTGGGGTAGCCGGGAAGACCTCTGTTCAAAATGCTACAATCCAAGGGTTTAACTCTTAGGGCCGGATGCGCGACATGGGCATGCAAGAATACTTCCCCGTTCTTCTTTTCATCATCATCGCAACCATCCTGGGTTTCGCACTCCTGGGGGTGGGGCGGTTGCTTGGTCCGCATCGGCCCTACGAAGAGAAATTGTCTCCGTACGAGTGCGGCTTCGAGGCTTTCGGCGATACGCGCATGAAGTTCGATGTGCGTTACTACCTGGTTGCCATCCTCTTCATCATGTTCGATCTCGAAATCGCGTTCCTGTTCCCATGGGCCATGGCGAACGGCGTGGTGGGCATGGTGGGTTTCTGGACCGTGATGGTGTTCCTCGCCATTCTCACGGTGGGCTTCATCTACGAATGGAAGAAGGGTGCGCTCGACTGGGAATAATTCCCGGCGCTTCACTCAATGGCGGTTTCGCCGCCTTCCGGCTTTGCGGCACTGAATAGGCAGAATTATGGCTATCGACGGCATTATGAAAGAAGGGTTCATCACGACCAGTGCGGATAAATTCCTCAACTGGGCGAAGACGGGCTCTATGTGGCCCATGACTTTTGGCTTGGCCTGTTGCGCGGTCGAGATGATGCAGGCCGGCGCGGCCCGTTACGATATGGACCAATTCGGCATCATCTTCCGTCCCAGCCCTCGGCAGTCCGACGTGATGATCGTTGCGGGCACGCTCTGCAACAAGATGGCACCGGCGCTGCGTAAGGTCTACGACCAAATGGCCGAGCCGCGTTGGGTGGTGTCCATGGGCTCCTGTGCGAACGGGGGCGGCTACTACCACTATTCCTACTCGGTGGTGCGGGGCTGTGATCGCATCGTTCCGGTCGACATCTACGTGCCGGGCTGCCCGCCCACGGCCGAGGCTCTGATCTACGGTCTGCTTCAGCTGCAGAACAAGATTCGCCTCACGAACACCATTGCGCGCTGAGCACACGCTCGGTTCCGGCCTCCCCAACGTTGAATCGCTCGTAATATGACCCGGCTAGAAACGCTAGAAAAAAACCTGCAGGCTGCGTTCGGTGACACCGTGACGCTCGTGCAGGAACGCGATGAGCTCACGCTCGTCGTGCCCGCCAAGAACTGGACCGATACCTGCACAGCATTGCGCGACAATGCCGATCTCGGTTTCGAGATCTGTATCGATCTTTGCGGGGTCGACTACTCCGCCTGGGGGGCGCCCACGCTCCCACCCGAGAACAATCCCCATCCGCAGCGCTTTGCCGTCGTATTGCATCTGTTGTCCATCCGACATAATTGGCGCCTGCGCGTACGTTGCTACCTGGCTAACGACGAATTTCCCGTCTTGCCCACGCTGGTCGATGTCTGGCCCGCTGTGAACTGGTTCGAGCGCGAGGCCTTCGACCTTTACGGCATCGTGTTCGAAGGTCATCCCGACCTGCGTCGCATTCTGACCGACTACGGCTTCATCGGGCACCCGTTCCGCAAGGACTTCCCGATCTCCGGTCATGTCGAGATGCGCTACGACACCGAGCAGAAGCGCGTGATCTACCAACCCGTCTCCATCGAACCACGGGAGATCACTCCGCGCGTCGTGCGTGAAGAAGGCTACGGAATAGAGCGTTAAGCATGGCTGAAATCAAGAACTACACCCTGAACTTTGGGCCGCAACACCCGGCCGCCCACGGCGTGCTTCGCCTGGTGCTGGAGCTTGACGGCGAAGTTATCCAGCGCGCTGACCCGCATATCGGGCTGCTGCATCGCGCCACTGAAAAGCTCGCAGAGCATCGTACCTACCTGCAGGCGCTGCCGTACATGGACCGTCTGGATTACGTGTCCATGATGTGCAACGAGCACGCATATGTCATGGCGGTGGAAAACCTGCTGGGCCTGAAGGTTCCGCTGCGCGCTCAGTACATCCGCGTGATGTTCGACGAGATCACACGCATCCTGAACCACTTGATGTCCCTCGGTTCGCACGCGCTGGACGTCGGCGCCATGGCGGTCTTCCTGTATGCCTTCCGCGAACGCGAAGACCTCATGGACTGCTACGAAGCCGTTTCCGGCGCGCGCATGCACGCAGCGTATTACCGTCCGGGTGGCGTCTACCGCGATCTGCCGGACACCATGCCCAAGTACGAGGGTGGCAGCAAGTACCGCAGCGAGAAGGAAGTGCGCGCCATGAACGAAGCGCGCTCGGGCTCCTTGCTCGACTTCATCGAAGACTTCACCAACCGTTTCCCCGGTTGCGTGGATGAATACGAAACGCTGCTCACCGACAACCGGATCTGGAAGCAGCGTCTGGTGGACGTCGGTGTGGTGTCTCCCGAGGTGGCCCTGGCCATGGGCTTTACCGGCCCGATGCTGCGTGGTTCCGGTGTGGAGTGGGATATCCGCAAGAACGCGCCGTACGAAGTCTACGATCGTCTCGATTTCGACGTGCCAGTCGGCACCAACGGCGATTGCTATGACCGCTACCTGTGCCGTGTCGCTGAAATGCGTGAAAGCAATCGCATCATTCGGCAGTGCGTTGAATGGCTGCGCAACAACCCGGGTCCCGTCATCGTCGACAACTACAAGGTCGCTCCGCCACCGCGCGAACGCATGAAGACGGGCATGGAAGACCTGATCCACCACTTCAAGCTGTTCACCGAAGGCATGCACGTTCCCGAGGGTGAAACCTACGCGTCGGTGGAACATCCCAAGGGCGAGTTCGGCATCTACATGATCTCGGATGGCGGCAACAAGCCGTACCGCATGAAGATCCGCGCTCCCGGCTTCGCCCACCTGCAGTCCCTGGACATCATGTCGCGCGGGCACATGCTCGCCGACGCCGTCACCATCATCGGCACCCAGGACATCGTGTTCGGCGAGATCGACCGTTAAGGCCGCCCGCCAAGGTATATACCGGATTTCAACTATGCTGCTTTCTGCACAGGCTTATCAGAGAATCGACCGGGAACTGGCCAAGTTCCCCGCAGACCAAAGGAAGTCCGCCATCATGGCGGCCCTGGCCATCGCTCAGGAAGAGAAGGGCTGGGTTTCCACCGAAATCGTTGCCGATGTCGCCGCCTATATCGGTGTGCCGGCAATCGCCGTCCAGGAAGTGGCGACCTTCTACAACATGTTCGACAAGCACCCGGTGGGGCGCTTCAAGATCACGGTCTGCACCAACCTTCCCTGTGCCCTGCGCGACGGTGTGAAGGCCGGCGAATACCTCAAGGAAAAGCTGGGCATCGACTACCGCGAGACCACGCCCGACGGCATGTTCACTCTCATGGAAGGGGAGTGCATGGGTGCCTGTGGCGACTCGCCCGTCATGCTGCTGAACAACCATCACATGTGCGTGCGCATGGAGCAGGCAAAGATTGACGAGATGATCGAAGAACTCAAGAAGCAAGGGGAATCGGCATGAACGCGCCGCATCCGCTGCAACGTTTCGCCGAGGGTCTGAACCCCGATCCCGCCGGCACTCCCTCCACCAGCATGATCTTCCATGGTCGTCATATCGACGCCCAGATCCTGGACGGCCTTGATGGCACCAACTGGGGCCTGGAAGACTACGTCAAGCGCGGTGGCTACGAAGCCCTGCGCAAGATTCTTACCACTGGCATGACGCCAGACGACGTGATCGCTGAGGTGAAGGCGTCGTCCCTGCGCGGCCGTGGCGGCGCTGGCTTCCCCACGGGTCTGAAGTGGAGCTTCATGCCGCGTACGCTGCCGGGACAGAAGTACCTGGTGTGCAACTCGGACGAAGGCGAGCCCGGTACATTCAAAGACCGCGACATCCTGCGCTTCAATCCGCACATCGTGATTGAAGGCATGGCCATCGCCGCCTACGCCATGGGCATCACCCAGGGCTACAACTACATCCACGGCGAGATCTTCGAGGTCTATTCGCGCTTCGAGGAAGCGCTTGAGCAGGCCCGCCAGGCCGGTTTCCTGGGCGAAAACATCCTGGGCTCCGGTTTCAACTTCGAACTGCACGCTTTCCACGGCTACGGCGCGTATATCTGCGGTGAGGAAACCGCGCTGCTGGAATCCCTGGAAGGCAAGAAGGGCCAGCCGCGGTTCAAGCCGCCGTTCCCGGCCAGCTTTGGTCTGTACGGCAAGCCCACCACGATCAACAACACCGAAACCTTTGCGGCCGTACCCTGGATCATCCGCAACGGCGGCCAGCCCTATCTCGAGATCGGCGTACCCAACGCCGGCGGCACCAAGATCTTCTCGGTGTCCGGCGACGTCGAGCTACCGGGCAACTACGAGGTGCCGCTGGGCACGCCCTTCAGCAAGCTGCTGGAACTGGCCGGCGGCGTGCGCGGCGGGCGCAAGCTCAAGGCGGTGATTCCGGGCGGCTCATCCGCACCGGTGCTGCCAGCCGACATCATGATGCAAACCAACATGGACTACGACGCCATCGCAAAGGCGGGTTCCATGTTGGGTTCGGGCGCGGTCATCGTCATGGACGAAACCCGCTGCATGGTGAAGTCGCTCCTGCGCCTGTCGTATTTCTATTTCGAGGAAAGCTGCGGTCAATGCACGCCCTGCCGCGAAGGCACCGGCTGGCTGTACCGCATGGTGAAGCGTATCGAGAACGGTCAGGGTCGCCCCGAAGACCTCGACGTGCTGGACTCCGTCGCACAGAACATCATGGGCCGCACGATCTGCGCCTTGGGCGACGCGGCGGCCATGCCCGTACGCAGCTTCATCAAGCACTTCCGCGACGAGTTCGCACACCACATTGAGCACAAGCAATGTGTGGTGCCCAAATATCTGTAGGTCAGGACACGCTAATGGTTGAAGTCACCATCGACGGCATCAAGACGGACGTTCCCGAAGGCAGCATGGTCATCCAGGCCGCGCACAAGCTCGGCGTCTACGTTCCGCACTTCTGCTATCACAAGAAGCTTTCCATCGCGGCCAACTGCCGTATGTGCCTGGTCGACGTCGAGAAGGCGCCCAAGGCCTTGCCCGCCTGTGCCACGCCCGTTACCAACGGCATGGTCGTTCACACGCGCTCTGAAAAGGCGATTGCCGCGCAGAACTCGGTGATGGAATTTCTGCTGATCAATCACCCGCTGGACTGCCCGGTCTGTGACCAGGGCGGCGAGTGCCAATTGCAGGATCTGGCCGTGGGCTACGGCAAGTCCGCTTCGCGCTATCAGGAAGAAAAGCGTGTGGTGGTGCCCAAGAGCATGGGCCCGCTCATCTCCACCGACGGCATGCAGCGCTGCATTCACTGCACCCGTTGCGTGCGTTTTGGCGAAGAGATCGGCGGGATCATGGAAATCGGCATGGTGAACCGGGGCGAGTTCTCCGAGATCACCACGTTCATCGGCAAGTCGGTGGAATCCGAACTGTCCGGCAACGTCATCGACCTGTGCCCGGTGGGCGCGCTGCTGTCCAAGCCGTACAAGATGAGCGCACGCCCCTGGGAGCTGGCTCGTCGTCGCACCGTCAGCCCGCACGACAGCCTGGGTGCCAACCTGATCGCGCAGGTCAAGCTGGATCGCGTCAAGCGCGTGGTTCCGTTCGAGAACGAAGACGTGAACGAATGCTGGATCAGCGACCGCGATCGCTTCTCCTACGACGGCCTCTACACCGAAGACCGTCTGACTCACCCCATGGTCCGCGGCGACGACGGCCAGTGGCGCGAAGCGTCCTGGAGCGACGCCCTTCAGCTGGTGGTTCAGACCGTTAACATGATTCGCGAAGAGTTTGGCGCGGAACAGATCGGCGCCCTGGGTAGCCCCATCGCCACTACGGAAGAACTTTCGCTGCTGGCCCGCCTTACGCGCGCCCTGGGTAGCGAGAACGTGGACTTCCGTCTGCGTCAGACCGATCCCGCATTTGATCAGGCGCTCAACGGCGCCCCCTGGCTGGGCATGCCGGTGGCGGAACTCAATGAGGTCGATCGCGTGATCGTGATCGGTTCCTTCCTCCGCAAGGATCATCCGCTCATGGCGCAGCGCCTGCGCCAGGCGGCCAAGCGCGGCGCCCAGATCTACTTCGTTGATTCGGCGGCGGACGATCCGCTGTTCCACGTTGCGGGTCGCATGACAGTGGCCCCCAGCGCATTGCCCAACGCCTTGGCGGAAATCGCCCTTGGCGTGGCCGAAGCGCGCGAGCAGGCGACACCCGCGGCCTTCGCCGGCGTGCAGGTATCCGACGCTGCACGGGCCATCGCCACCGGCTTTGCATCCGGTGAGCGTACCGCGGTGCTTGTCGGCAATATGGCCGTGGCTTCGAGCCAAGCCGCACTGCTGGCCGCCAATGCCGCAGAACTTGCTCGCTTGGCGGGTGCCCGCTTTGGTTTCCTCACCGAAGGCGGCAACACGGTGGGCGGCTACCTTGCCGACGCCACGCCGCGTAACGGTGGCCGTACTGCGGCGCAGATGCTGGCAGAGCCGCTCAAGGCCTACTTCGTGCTGCACGCGGAACCCGCCATGGACGCCGCCAACGGCGCGCAGGCACTGCATGCCCTGCAGAACAGCGGCTTCGCCGTGGCGCTCACGTCTTACAAGTCGGCCGCACAGGACTGGGCCGACGTCATGCTACCCGTGTCTCCCTTCACCGAGACCTCCGGTACGTTCGTGAACGCGGAAGGGCGCGTCCAGAGCTTCAAGGCGGCAACGGCTCCGCTGGGCGACACCCGTCCTGCGTGGAAGGTGCTGCGCGTGTTGGGCAACTTCTTCGAGCTGCAAGGCTTCGACGACGAAAGCTCCGAAACGGTGCGCGACGCTGTGATCGCCGGGGGAATCGAAGGCAGGCTGTCGAATGAAATCAAGGCAGCTGCCGGTCTGTCCAAGGCTGCTGCCGGCGACGCGCTCGAACGCGTGACCGACGTGCCCATCTACCGGACCGACCCGGTCGTGCGTCGTTCCGCGCCGCTGCAGGAAACCTCTGCGTCGCAGTCGCCCCGGGCCCGCATGGCTGCAGCCACGCTGGCGAAGCTGGGACTCGAATCCGGCGACGCCGTCAGCATTTCCTCGGCGCAAGGCAAGGTGTCGCTTCCCGTCCAGCTGGATGACACCGTGGCCCCCGGCTGCGTGCGCATCGCCGCCGCGTTCCCCGAAACGCTGGCGCTCGGTGGTGCTGAAGGTCAACTGAACGTGGAGCGTGCGTAAAAATGGATTGGCTGAACGTTATTCAATCTTACGGTACGGAGCTCCTCGGCCCGACGGTGTGGTACGTGGCCTGGACCGTGGTGAAGATCCTGGTCATCGCGCTGCCCATCATTCTTTGCGTTGCTTACCTGACCTACTGGGAGCGCAAGATGATCGGCTTCATGCATGTTCGCCTGGGTCCGAACCGCGTGGGCTTCCGCGGCCTGCTGCAGCCGTTTGCCGACGTCTTCAAACTGCTCACCAAGGAAGTGATCACGCCCACCAAGGCGAACCGGGTGCTGTATATCCTGGGGCCGGTGGTTACGCTGATGCCCGCGTTGGCGGCATGGGCGGTGATTCCCTTCGGACCGGAAGTCGTTCTGGCCGATGTGAACGCCGGTCTGCTGTTCATCATGGCGATCACCTCCATCGGCGTATACGGCATCATCATTGCCGGCTGGGCATCTAACTCGCGCTATGCCTTCCTCGGCGCGCTGCGCGCAGCGGCCCAAATGCTCTCCTATGAATTGGCCATCGGTTTCGTACTGGTTGCTGTGCTGCTGGTATCGGGCACGCTGAACCTGTCCGGCATCGTGGGCGGGCAGGGCGTGGGCTGGTTTGCAGACCGCGGTATCAACTTCATGTCCTGGAACTGGCTGCCGCTGCTGCCGTTGTTCGTCATCTACGTCATCTGTATCGTGGCCGAGACTGCTCGCCACCCCTTCGACGTCGTGGAAGGCGAATCCGAAATCGTGGCCGGCCACATGGTCGAGTACTCGGGCATGGGCTTCGCGCTCTTCTTCCTGGGCGAGTACGCGAACATGATCCTGCTGTCCGCCATGGCATCCATCATGTTCCTGGGCGGTTGGGCACCTCCTCTCGAGATCGCTCCGCTGACCTGGATTCCGGGCTGGATCTGGTTGGGTCTGAAGACCTTCGTTGTGGTTTCGATGTTTATATGGTTCCGCGCCACCTTCCCGCGTTATCGCTATGACCAGATCATGCGTCTGGGCTGGAAGGTATTCATTCCTCTTACCGGGGTCTGGCTGGTGGTCCTGGCGATCTGGATGCAGACGCCCTGGAACATCTGGCAATAGGGAATCAGGAGCCAATTATGGAAGCTATCAAGGATTTCTTCGGCAGCCTGATGCTCGCCGAAATGCTCAAGGGCATGCGCCTGACGGGCAAATACTTCTTCAAGCGCAAGGTGACTCTGCGGTATCCGCATGAGAAGACGCCCGCTTCGCCCCGGTTCCGTGGTTTGCACGCGCTGCGTCGCTATCCCAATGGCGAAGAGCGATGCATTGCCTGCAAGCTGTGCGAAGCGGTCTGTCCCGCCCTGGCGATTTCGATCGAGTCGACGGAGCGTGAGGACGGCACCCGCCGCACTACGCGCTACGACATCGACCTCACCAAGTGCATCTTCTGCGGTTTCTGCGAAGAAAGCTGTCCGGTGGATTCCATCGTGGAAACTCATATCCACGAATACCACGGCGAAAAGCGGGGCGACCTGTATTTCACCAAGGACATGCTGCTGGCCGTTGGCGACCGCTACGAGTCCGAAATCGCTGCACGCCGTGCTGCCGATGCCCCTTACCGTTGACGCCGGGACCTGAAGCTCATGAATTTCGTCACTGTCCTGTTTTATTTGTTGGCCTTCGTGCTTATCGTTGCCGCGGCGCGCGTCGTGACCGCGCGCAGCCCGGTCACGGCGGTCCTGCACCTCATCCTCACCTTCTTCACCGCATCCATGCTGTGGATTCTGCTTGGCGCGGAGTTCCTCGGCTTGCTGCTTGTGATCGTCTACGTCGGCGCCGTGCTCGTCATGTTCCTGTTCGTCGTGATGATGCTCGACGTACGCATGGATAACCTGCGTGAAGGCTTCAAGGCGTATCTGCCCCTGGGTATCGTCATCGCGGCCGTCATGGCGATCGAGATGGCCTTCGTGGCTGGCACGACTTGGCACGCCGCTGGTCCCCAGAAGGCGATGGGCGACGACTACAACAACACTCGCGCATTGGGCGAGGTCATGTACACCGATTACGTCTTCGCCGTTCAGGTGGGCGGCGTGATCCTGCTCGTGGGCATGGTCGCAGCTATTGCGCTGACCTTGCGCAAGCGCTCCGACGTCAAGCGGACCGATCCGAGCTCGCAGGTGCGAGTCCGGGCGCGTGACCGCGTACGCATGGCCAACATCCAGGCGCCCCGCGACAACGCCGCGGCCGGCAACGCCCAAGGGGAAGCAAAATGACATTGACTCTGGCTCATTACCTCGTACTGGGTGCGATCCTCTTTACCATCGGCATCTTCGGTTTCTTCCTGAACCGTCGCAATCTGATCATTCTGCTGATGTCGGTCGAACTCATGCTCCTGGCCGCCAATATCAATTTCGTGGCGTTCTCCACTTGGTTCGGAGACGCCGCCGGTCAGGTCTTCGTGTTCTTCGTTCTGACCGTGGCGGCGGCCGAAGCCGCCATCGGGCTGGCGATTCTCGTGCTGCTCTTCCGCAACCTGAATACGATCAACGTGGAAGAACTCGACCAGCTCAAGGGTTGATGGGATTGCGATAATTATGAATTCACCAAGTCTTTACCTGTTGATCGCCCTGGCGCCCCTGGCCGGCGCCATCCTGGCCGGTCTGTTCGGCACGGGCTTCCTGGGCAACTTCGTGTCGCGCCGGGGATCCCACGTGATCACCATTGCGCTGGTGGCGGTGTCCTTCGTCGGCTCCGTGCTCACGTTGTTCCAGACGCTGGACGGACACACTTACGACGGCATCCTGTACACCTGGACCGTTATCGGCGACACACCGCTACAGCTGGGCTTCCTGATCGACAATCTGTCGGCCCTGATGATGGTGGTCGTGACCGGCGTGTCCCTGATGGTACATATCTACACCATCGGCTACATGGCCGACGATCCCGGTTACCAGCGTTTCTTCGCCTACATCTCGCTGTTCACCTTCTCCATGCTCATGCTGGTGATGGCGAACAACATGGTGCAGCTGTTCTTCGGTTGGGAAGCCGTCGGTCTGGTTTCTTACCTGTTGATCGGTTTCTGGTACACCCGTTCCACGGCTGTCTTCGCCAACATGAAGGCGTTCCTGATCAACCGTGTCGGTGACTTCGGCTTCCTGCTGGGTATCGGCCTGCTGTTCGCCTACACCGGCAGCATGCACTACGACGAAGTTTTCGCTCGCAGTCAGGAATTGGCCGACATGCCGTTCCCCGGCACGGACTGGAAGCTGCTGACCGTGGCCTGCCTGTGCCTGTTCGTGGGCGCCATGGGTAAGTCGGCGCAAGTGCCGCTGCACACCTGGCTGCCCGACTCCATGGAAGGCCCCACGCCGATTTCCGCGCTGATTCACGCCGCCACGATGGTGACGGCAGGCATCTTCATGGTGGCGCGCTTCTCTCCGGTGTTCGAGCTGTCGTCCACCGCACTGAGCGTCATCATTGTTATCGGCGCCGTCGGAGCCCTGTTCCTGGGCATTCTGGGCATCATCCAGAACGACATCAAGCGCGTGGTCGCGTATTCCACGCTGTCTCAGCTGGGCTACATGACCGTGGCGCTGGGCGCGTCGGCATACTCCGCCGCCATCTTCCACCTGATGACGCACGCGTTCTTCAAGGCGCTGCTGTTCCTGGGTGCAGGCTCTGTCATCATCGGCATGCATCACGATCAGGACATCCGCAACATGGGTGGCCTGCGCAAGTACATGCCCATTACGTGGATCACGTTCCTGATCGGTACGCTGGCGCTGGTTGGCACGCCGTTCTTCTCGGGCTTCTACTCCAAGGAGCAGATCATCGAGGCAGCGGGCGCAGCCAACGTGTGGGGCGCGACTTTCGCCTATTACGCCACGCTCATCGGCGTCTTCGTGACCTCGCTGTATTCCTTCCGCGTGTACTTCCTGGTCTTCCATGGTCCGGAACGCTTCCGCAATCCGCCGCATCCTCAGGATCACGGCCACGACGACCATCATCATGGCGGTACGCCGCATGAGTCGCCGTGGGTGGTCACGCTGCCGCTGGTCATTCTGGCCGTGCCTTCCGTCATTGCCGGCCTGCTGTACGCCGAGCCGATCCTGTTTGGCGATTTCTTCGATGGCGTCATCGCCGTGCTGCCCGAGCATCCGGCCATGGCCACGCTGGCCAGCCACTGGCATGGCGTGGTGGCCTATGCGCTGCACGGCTTCGTGACGGTTCCCTTCTGGCTGATGGTCGCGGGTCTGGTAGTGGCGTGGTACTGCTACATCGTGAATCCGGCTCTGCCGCCCAAGCTCTACCGTGCGTTCTCCGGAATCAACCGTATTCTCGAGAACAAATACTATGCCGACTGGTTTAACGAGCAGGTTATCGCACGCGGTGCGCGCTGCCTGGGCCACGGCTTCTGGAAGGGTGGTGATCGCAGCTTGATCGACGGGCTCGTGGTCAACGGCAGTGCCCGTGTGGTGGGTTGGGTTGCGGCCGTCAGCCGTCACCTGCAGTCCGGCTACATCTATCACTACGCCTTTGCGATGATCATCGGGATCATGGCTTTATTAACCTTTTTCGTGCTCACGGTTCACTGATGGCTAGCGATATGGCGTCTTCTACATTTCCATGGTTAACGCTTGCGATTTTCGTGCCGATCGTGGCCGGCCTGCTGGTATTGCTGGTCGGTCGCGATGAACGGCCCGAACTGACGCGAGTGTTGTCGCTGGCCGGTGCCGTCCTCGGTTTCCTGGTGACGATCCCTCTGTACACGGGATTCGATCCGTACACGGCCAATATGCAGTTCGTCGAACTGACCCCGTGGATCGAGACCTTCTCGATCAACTACCACCTGGGTATCGACGGCATCTCTCTCTGGTTTGTGCTGCTGACCGCCTTCATCACCATCATCGTGGTGTTGGCAGGTTGGGAAGTCATCACGAGCCGGGTTTCCCAGTACATGGGCTCGTTCCTGATCCTCTCGGGCCTGATGATTGGCGTGTTCGCGGCGCTGGACGCCATGCTGTTCTACGTGTTCTTCGAGGCGACGCTGATCCCGATGTATCTCATCATCGGTATCTGGGGCGGCCCGAACCGCGTATACGCAGCGTTCAAGTTCTTCCTGTACACGTTGCTGGGTTCGCTGCTGATGCTGGTGGCTTTCATCTATCTGTGGCATGTGTCGGGCGGTTCGTTCGACATCCTGACCTGGCACAAGACGGCGCTGGCGCATACGCCGCAGATCCTGATCTTCCTGGCGCTGCTGGCCGCCTTTGCAGTTAAGGTGCCGATGTGGCCGGTGCACACGTGGTTGCCGGATGCTCACGTGGAAGCGCCCACGGGCGGTTCCGTCGTGCTGGCCGCCATCATGCTGAAGCTGGGTGCCTATGGCTTCCTGCGCTTCTCGCTGCCCATCGTGCCGGATGCCTCGCAGACGCTGTCCGGCCTGATGATCGCGCTGTCGCTGATTGCAGTGATCTACATCGGCTTGGTAGCGATCGTCCAGCAGGACATGAAGAAGCTGGTGGCGTATTCGTCCGTCGCGCACATGGGTTTTGTGACGCTGGGCTTCTTCATCTTCAATACCGGCGGCCTGGAAGGCGGCATCGTGCAGATGATCTCGCACGGTTTTGTATCGGGCGCCATGTTCCTGTGTATCGGGGTGCTCTACGATCGCCTGCACAGCCGCGAGATCGCCGACTACGGCGGTGTGGTGAACGTCATGCCGCGTTTTGTGACCTTCTTCGTGCTGTTCTCCATGGCCAACGCCGGACTGCCGGCCACGAGTGGCTTCGTGGGCGAATTCATGGTGATCGTGGCATCGGTGCAGTACAACTTCTGGATCGGGCTTCTGGCGGCCACGTCCCTCATCCTGGGCGCTTCGTATTCGCTGTGGATGCTCAAGCGTGTGGCCTACGGTGAAATCACCAACGAAAATGTGCGCAAGATGAACGACCTGAATGGCCGTGAGTTCTTCATCCTGGGCGTCCTGGCACTTGCCGTGCTCTACATGGGCATCTATCCCAAGCCCTTCACGGATGTCATGCACGTGTCGGTCGATGCGCTGCTCCAGCACATCGCCATCTCGAAACTGTAAGCCTCGATGACCATGCAAAATTCTTTTGACTTCGCTTTGGCTGTGCCCGAGATCCTGCTGTTGATCATGGCGGGCGCAGTTCTGCTGATCGATGCCTTCAGCAAGTCCGAGACACGTCACGTGACGTTCCTGCTGAGCCTCGTGGCGCTGGTGGTGCTCACCGTTGTTTCGCTGTTCCAGTGGAACGCCGGTGTGGCCGGTACGAGCTTCGGCGGCCTGTACGTCGTCGACTCCCTGTCGCACTTCCTGAAGATCCTTTCCTACCTGGCTGTGTTGGCCACGCTGATTTACGGCCGTGGCTACAACGAAGCGCGCGACATGACCCGCAATGGCGGCGAACTGTATTCGCTGACGCTGTTCGCGCTGCTGGGTCAGATGGTGATGATCTCCGCCGGCAACATGCTCACGGTCTACCTCGGCCTGGAACTCATGTCCTTCGCCCTGTACGCTCTGGTCGCGGTGCGCCGCGATCATCTGCCCTCCAGCGAAGCCGCCATGAAGTACTTCCTGCTGGGTTCCATGGCTTCGGGCGTACTGCTCTACGGCATGTCCATGGTCTATGGCGCCACGGGTTCGCTGGATCTGCTGCGGGTGGCCGAAGTGGTCAGCTCCGGTGACGCTCAGCGCCTGCCGCTGGTGTTCGGCGTGGTATTCATTGTGTCCGGCCTGGCGTTCAAGCTGGCAGCCGCACCGTTCCACATGTGGTCGCCCGACGTCTACCAGGGCGCGCCGACATCCGTCACGCTGATCATTGCCGCTGCGCCCAAACTGGCCGCTCTCGCGATCACGCTGCGTCTGCTGATCGAAGGCCTGCATGGCCTGGCGATCGACTGGCAGCCCATGCTGATGGTCCTGGCCGTGCTGTCCCTGGCCATCGGTAACCTGACCGCCATCGTGCAAAGCAATTTCAAACGCATGCTGGCTTACTCCACCATCTCGCACATGGGCTTCGTTCTGCTGGGCCTGTTGTCCGGCGTGATGGACGGCAGCTCCGAAGCG
>DATGNX010000053.1:0-9593 GCA_035306485.1 Burkholderiaceae bacterium | reverse complement strand
TCTCGTCGGCAACCTTGGCAGGGATCCCGAAGTCCGCTACAGCCCCGAAGGCGCGGCGATCTGCAACGTGTCGCTGGCCACCACCTCGCAATGGAAGGATCGCAACACGGGCGAACGCCGCGAGGAAACCGAATGGCATCGCGTGGTCTTCTACAACCGCCTGGCGGAAATCGCCGGCGAATACCTGCGCAAAGGCCGCTCCATCTACGTGGAAGGCCGGCTCAAGACCCGCAAGTGGCAAGATAAGGAAACCGGCCAAGACCGCTATTCCACTGAAATCGTGGCGGACCAGATGCAGATGCTGGGCGGTCGCGGCGACGACATGGGCGGCGGCGGTGGTGGCGGTGGCGCCGATGAATTCAATCAGGCGCCCGCACGCGCGCCTCAGCGTCCGGCTCCCGCGCAAAAGCGTCCCGCAGCACAGGAACCCACCAACCTGGCCGACATGGACGACGACATCCCCTTCTAAGGATGTCATGCCGGCGGCGCTGTTGCAGTGCCGCCGGATACTACTGTTTTACTGCTGGGTGCCCACGCCCGGCGAAGTACCCGGAACAGTGGTCGCACCGCCTTGCGTCATACCGTCTCGGCTGGGCGAGATGGGTCGATCACCGCGGTTGTTCTTGCGGTCATCGTCATCGTCCAGCATGTCTTCCAGCTGGCGTCCTGCGTCCAGGTGTTTCTGCAGGGTCGGCAGGGTCTTGGCAGCGAACGCCTTGATATCCGCGTCCTTAGCGTCGTCAGCTGCGTCCTCGAACAGGTCAACTGCGTCCTCGTGGGCATCCACCGCGACTTCATCCACGTACTCGTCGTCGAAGTCCGCCCCTTCGCGGTCGCGCAGTTTGTCGATCAGACGCTTCTTGCCGCCTTCCAGCTCAACGGGCAGTTCAAAGCCCTTGCTGGCGGCTAATGCCTTCAGTTCCTTGTCTGCCGCGGAATGGTCCTTGAGCATCATCTCCGCATACTTCTTGACCTCGGGATGTTGCGCCTTCTGCGCCGCCAGCTCGCTCGCCTGAATTTCGAGCATGCCGCTTTCCGCCGCCTTGCGCAGGAAGCGCTCATCGCCGCGGGACAAGTCGGCGGCCAGTGCAGCGTGCATGATGGTCAAACCGGTTGCAGCGCATAGGAGGGGAATGGATATCTTCAGCTTCATGGTTGCTACCTCGGTTGGGGAATGACACCGCTGTATGGCAATCCCTGTTCCCGACCCTGCTGAATCGAAGAATCTGGAAATGTTTTGTTTCTTGTGGGAGGCGAAGGCTTTGTGAATAATCCAGGAGGCAGACCCTTGCACTCGACCCCTATTCCAGGAGACGCCGATGGACCGTGATGACCGACCCAGCCACCCTGTCCTGAGCCATCATGGCGCCGACTACGACAGCTTGATGCCGCCTCTGAGACTGGATCGTCGGGGATTTCTCGCCACATCGCTTGCAGTCGGCTTTGCAGCGGCGGCCGGACCCGTAGCCGCCCAGACGGCCATCAAGACAGATACTTCCGGACTGACTGCCGGGGAAGTTCGCATACCCGTGGAAGGGGGGTCCATTCCCGCCTACCGTGCCATGCCGGAAGGGAAGACCGGAGTGGCGGTGATCCTGGTGATCCAGGAAGTTTTCGGCGTGCATGAATATATCCAGGACGTCTGCCGTCGGCTAGCGCATGAAGGCTATATGGCCATCGCGCCGGAGTTGTACGTGCGGCAAGGCGATCCCAAGCGCTATACCGAGATTCCCCGCCTGATCAGCGAAGTGGTCAATAAAGTACCGGATGAACAGGTAATGGGCGACCTCGACGCCGCCGTGGCCTGGGCCGGCAAAAACGGCGGCAATGCGAATCGTTTGGGGATTACCGGCTTCTGCTGGGGCGGGCGAGTCGTCTGGCTGTATGCCGCGCACAATCCGCGCCTGAAAGCCGGCGTGGCTTGGTATGGCCGGTTGGTGGGGGACGCTGACGAGCTGCGGCCCCGCCATCCGATCGATCTCGCAGCGGACATCAACGCACCTGTCCTCGGGCTGTACGGCGAGAAGGACAGCGGGATACCGTTAGGCACGATAGACCGAATGAAGGCCGCGTTAGCCAAAGGCAGCGATGCGGCCAAAGCGTCGGAATTCGTGATCTATCCCGGCGCGTCGCACGCATTTCATGCCGATTACCGTGCCAGCTACCAGGAAGACGCCGCCAAGGACGGCTGGAAACGCACCCTGGACTGGTTCGGCAAGTACCTGGCGTAGTCGAGCCGGGTCCGTCGTCCCTCTGTGCCGCGTGCCCCAGCTACGCGGCCCGTAGCAGCTCCTGATCCGTCCGGAACCAGCCGGTCAGACTCCAGCGAGGCCGATGGGCGGGTAAGACCGCGTGCGGCAACAGCGCACTACGAAACAGCACGAGCCGGCCGCGTTCCGGAGCGATGCGCAGCCATTCTCGTTCGGGGTCGTCCGGGTGATATAGGCAGAGTTCCCCGCCGTCGTCGGCCTGCCAGTCCGGTGTCAGGTACAGAATCAGCGTGATGCTGCGATGAGGCTGGCCGCGATGCTGGTCAATGTGGCGTGCGTAGCCCTGACCGGCCGCGTAGCGTGCGTAATGGAACTCGCTGCGTTGTAGGCCGAGGTAGAAGTATTGGTTAAGCGCCAGTCTGAGCGTTTCCGACCAGTCCAGGAAGCGATTCCGGGCGGTGGGCCCGGTGTGCGGATCCAGCCAATGAATGCTGTCGCCCCGAATCTCCGGTACGCGACGCGGCTGTTGTTTGTGCCCCACGCGGGCTTCTTGGAATTGGCCCGCTTGCCAGGCCTGAAACCCTTCTTGGTATAGATTTTCGACGAGGTCGGCGGGGAGCACGCCGTCCTGGATGGTAAAGCCCTGTTCCGCCAGTTCAGGGAACAGGGCTTCGTACTCGCGCACTGTCATGATGCATCTCCTTATAATGTGGACGCCCGTGGCGAAAAAAGCGGGGCAATAATTCTATGAGCCGGCGCGGCCTCTGTACATGAGAATGTCGTGTCGGCCTTTCACTTTTTACGGGTCCTTCGTCATGTTCCAGCACCTCCCGCAGTACGCCGGCGATCCGATCTTCGGGTTGAACGATGCCTTTCATCGCAATACGCATCCCAAGAAGATCAACCTGACGATAGGGCTGTATTACGACGACGCGGGTCGAATCCCTGTGCTGCCGTCCGTAGCGGCCGTGGAATCGGAGCTGGCGGCAAACGACGCGCCGCGCGTGTATTTGCCCATGGAAGGACTGGCGCCCTATCGCAGCGCCGTGCAGCGCGTGGTGTTCGGCGCCGACAGTCGGGCGGTTGCCGAGGGACGGGTCGCCACGATCCAGACCCTGGGCGGTACTGGCGCACTGAAGGTCGGTGCGGACATGTTGCGGGAAGCCTATCCCGACAGCGAGGTCTGGATCAGCGACCCCGCCTGGGATAACCATCATGCCATATTCGGCGGTGCAGGCCTAAAGACCCGCAGCTATCCTTATTATGACGCAGCCACGAAGGGCCTGGCTTTCGACGCCATGATCGACTGCCTGCGCGGCTTGCCGTCGCGCAGCATTGTGTTGCTGCACCCTTGCTGCCACAACCCGACCGGCGTGGACCTGTCCCGCGAGCAATGGGGCGAGGTGATCGCCGTGCTGCAGGAACGCGGCCTGATTCCTTTCCTGGATATCGCCTATCAGGGCCTTGGCACAGGCATGGAGGAAGACGCCTATGCCGTGCGTGCCATGACGGACGCTGGTCTGTCCGTGCTGGTGGCCAATTCCTTCTCGAAGAATCTATCGATCTACGGTGAGCGTTGCGGCGGTTTGTCCGTTGTCTGCGGATCGGAGTCCGAAGCCGACCTCGTGCTGGGGCAGCTGAAGGCCATCGTGCGCCGTATTTACTCTAGCGCCCCATGGCACGGCGGCCATATTGTGGCCGGTGTGTTGAACGACGCTCAGCGATATGCGCAATGGCTGGACGAAGTCGCTGTCATGCGGGAACGCATGGCCGACATCCGGCGGCGCGTGCATCAGCAGCTGAACGCCAAGCTGCCCGGCTACGACGCCGACTACTTCGTCCGCCAGCACGGCATGTTCACCTATAGCGGGCTCACGCGGGAACAGCTGCTGGCGCTGCGCGAACGCCATGGGGTTTATATCCTCGACTCCGGTCGCATCGCTGTGCCGGGACTCAACACCGCCAATGTCGATGATTTCACCGACGCCATGGCTGACGTTCTGGGCGCCTAAATTCCTGATCGGGGTCTGACCACGATCTTCCCCATAGCGATAGTTGGTGGTCTGACCCCAATTTCCTGGGGCGGGGTCTGACCCCGGTTCTTTTTTGGTAATCTAAGGGATTCCGTTCTTTCTGGATTTCTCGACCATGGATTCGTATTCCTTGCCTTACACTTTTTCGCAACGGGCGCAGCAGCTCACCAGTTCCACGATCCGAGAAATCCTCAAGGTTACTGAGCGGCCGGAAGTCATTTCGTTTGCGGGCGGCCTGCCCGCGCCGGGCGGCTTTCCGGTAGAAGAAATCAACGCGGCCTTCGACCGGGTGTTGCAGCGTAACGGGAAGGTGGCCTTGCAATATGGCCCCACCGAAGGCTATACGCCCTTGCGTCAATGGGTGGCCGACGACTTCAAGCGCCGGGGTGCCGACGTCTCGCTGGACGAGGTCCTGATCGTATCCGGCTCCCAGCAAGCGCTGGACATGCTGGGCAAACTCTTTATTGATCCGGGCAGCAAGGTGCTGGTCGAGGCGCCGAGCTATCTGGGCGCGCTGCAGTCGTTCTCGTTGTTCGAGCCGCAGTATGCATCCGTACCTACCGACGAAGGCGGGCTGATTCCCGAGCGCATCACCGAAGACGTGGCCGCCGGTGCCCGCTTCTTGTATGCCTTGCCTAATTTCCAGAATCCCACCGGGGTGTCGCTGAATCTTGAACGCCGTCAGGCGCTCGTGGAGCGCTGCGCGGCGTTGCAGCTGCCAATTATCGAAGACGATCCTTATGGCGAGCTGCGCTATGCGGGCGAGCCGCTGCCCGGGCTGCTGCAGCTCGGGCGCAAGGTAGGCGCGACCGTCGTTCGGTTGGGCACGTTTTCCAAGGTGCTGGCGCCTGGCCTGCGCCTGGGTTATATCGTGGCGCCGCGTCCCATCATTGCCAAGCTGGTGCAGATCAAGCAGGCCACCGACCTCCACACGGCCACGGTCTCGCAAATGGCCGTGTATGAAACGATACAGGACGGCTTCCTGGAGCGGCACCTGCCCAAGGTCCGCGACCTCTACAAGCAGCAGTGCGGCTACATGCTCGACGCCATGGAAGAGCACTTCCCCAAGACGGCGTCCTGGACGCGTCCGGAAGGCGGTATGTTCATCTGGGTGACGTTGCCCGAGCATATCGATGGCGCCCGTCTCCTTGAGCGCGCCATTGCCCGCAATGTGGCGTTCGTCCCCGGGGCGCCCTTCTATGCCGGCTCGCCCAAGAACAACACCCTGCGACTGAGCTTCGTCACCGTCTCCGAGGAACGCATCCGAGAGGGGATCCGCATCCTCGGTGAGCTGATCCGCGAGAGCTGATACGGCCCATGACACAGGCATCACCTTCGGCAGATAAACAGGATACGACGCGCTCCCCTCTACCCGATCTGGCGGATATGCGCCCCGACGACTGGGTGGAGCGCTGGCTGCCGCGTTCGTGGGGTCCCTATGCGCGTCTGTGCCGGCTCGACCGGCCGGTGGGCACCTGGCTGACGTTGCTGCCGACCGTCGCCGCGCTGGTGCAGGCGGCCGACGGTCTGCCTACCCTTTGGCGCCTGTTCATCTTCTGCCTGGGCGCCTTCCTGATGCGGGGCGTAGGCTGCTGCTTCAACGACATCTTCGACCGCGACATCGACAGCAAGGTGGAACGCACCCGCTTCCGCCCGCTGACTAGCGGTCAACTTAGCCTGCGCAACGCCTTATGGTTTGTATTCGCGCAGTTATGCGTGTGCGCGCTGCTGCTGCTGGCAATCAACGAGTACAGCCGATGGCTGGCGGTGGTACTGCTACCCATCGTCATCATCTATCCCCTGTGCAAGCGCTTCACCAATTGGCCGCAGGTCGTGCTCGGCATCGCCTTCAATTGGGGCATGCTCATGGCATGGTCCGATACGCGCGACGTGGTGCCCGCCGGTGCGTGGGCCATGTGGCTTGGAGCAGTGCTGTGGCAGGTGGGCTATGACTCCATCTACGCCTACGTCGATGTGCGCGACGACAAGCGTCTGGGGCTGCATTCCACCGCCATGCGGTTCGCCGAGCGGGGCAAGCAGTGGATCAGCGGCTTCTATGTCGCCACGGTCGCGTTGTGGCTTTACGGCGGCGCCTCCATGGGCATGGACTGGCCCTACTACGTCGTAATCGCCGCGATCGCCGCGCATTTCGCCTGGCAGATGACCGTCTTCAGTATTCAGCGTCCTGACCGCAGCTTCATGCTCTTTCGCTCCAACATGGCGGTGGGTGTGATGCTGGTGTTGGCCGCAATGGCAGGAACCGTTCTGCCGTTGTAAGGTAGCACTCTTCAAAGAATAAATGCGCCGCCTGGGCGGCCGACAAGGAGGAGCGGAATGGGGTCCCACGGCAGTCCCGGACCGGGGCGTGGCTCGGAATACGATTACGTCATCGTCGGCGCCGGTTCCGCCGGCTGTCTGCTTGCAAACCGTCTCTCCGCCGATCCCAGCACCCGTGTTCTGCTGCTGGAAGCCGGCGGTCGCGACGACTGGCGGTGGATCCACATTCCCGTTGGCTACCTCTATTGCATTGGCAACCAGCGCACCGATTGGTGCTACACCACCGCGCCCGACCCCGGGCTGAACGGCCGTAGTTTGGGCTACCCGCGTGGCCGCGTGTTGGGTGGAAGCTCCGCCATCAACGGCATGATCTACATGCGGGGTCAGGCCGCCGACTACGACGGCTGGGCCGCTCAAGGCAACCCGGGGTGGTCCTGGGAGGACGTGCTTCCCTTGTTCAAGAAGGTCGAAGACCACCATGCGGGCGCAAGCGCTTCTCATGGTGCCGGCGGCGAGTGGCGGGTCGAAAGGCAGCGCCTTTCTTGGGAGATTCTCGATGCCTTTCGGCAAGCGGCGGCACAGGCCGGCATCGCTTCAATCGAGGATTTCAATCAGGGCGACAACGAAGGCTGTGCGTATTTCGAAGTGAACCAGCGCCGGGGCGTGCGCTGGACGGCAGCGCGAGCCTTTCTGTATCCCGTCATGCAGCGGCCCAACCTCACCATCGCCACACAGGCGCATGCGCAGCGTATTGAATTTGAGGGTCGGCGCGCCATGGGCGTGCATTATCTGCAAGACGGCGAAGCTCGCTATGCGCGAGCACATGCCGAAGTGATATTGGCCGCCGGCGCTATCGGGTCGCCGCAATTGTTGCAGCTCTCGGGCGTGGGGCCGGGGCGTTATCTGTCCAGCCTGGGGCTAGAGGTGGTTCACGACCTGCAAGGCGTGGGCAGCAATCTGCAGGATCACCTCCAGCTACGCATGATCTACAAGCTGAAGAACGCGCGCACACTCAATACGCTGGTGGGTTCCCTGTGGGGCAAGGCAGCGATGGGCCTGCAATACTATTTGCGTAAACGAGGCCCGCTCACTATGGCGCCCTCGCAATTGGGCGCCTTCGCGCGTTCTGGTCCCGAACACGATCGCGCCAATGTGGAATACCACGTACAGCCGCTGTCGCTGGAGCGCTTCGGCGAGCAGTTGCACGATTTCCCCGCCATGACCGCTTCGGTGTGCAATCTGCGCCCCACCAGTCGAGGACATGTCCGGATCCGCAGCCCGCAGGCGTCCGACGCGCCGGAAATCCTGTGCAATTACCTGAGCACGCATGAAGACCGTCAGGTGGCGGTCGAGAGCATCCGTCTGACCCGTCGCATCATGTCGCAGGACGCCATGCGTGGCTACCAGCCCGAAGAATACCGCCCTGGCACACAGGTGCAGGAGCAGGCCGATCTGGAATTGGCTGCAGGCGATATCGGCACCACCATTTTTCATCCCGTGGGCACCTGCAAAATGGGTCCGGACCAGGAAGCTGTCGTCGACGCCCGGCTGCGGGTGCACGGGCTGGAAAGGTTGCGCGTGGCCGATGCCTCCATCATGCCGACCATCACTTCTGGCAACACCAATTCTCCCACCATCATGATCGCCGAAAAGGCGGCCACCATGATTCTGGAGGATCGCAAGTTGGGTTGAACCGGCGTATCGTGCGAAAATTCCGGCACATTTACAAATACACAGGACTTCTGACCGCATGACAGGATTTGTCGAATACCTTGCCACCGCGCTGTTCGCCCTGGCCATCATCCATACATTCTCCGTGCCGGTCTTCGCACGCCTCGCCAACAAAGGCGGCCCTCATGCGGGCATGTGGCACATGCTGTCAGAAGTCGAAGCCGTGTTCGGCGTCTGGGCAGCTGCCTTGGTGGCCTGTATGGTGGTCCTCACTGGCGTCGGCTCGGCGGTCGAGTACGTCGATTCGCGTAACTTTACCGAACCTGCCTTTGTGTTTGCGATTATGGTGGTGGCCGGCAGCCGGCCTATCATCGAATTCGTGAACATGCTGGTGAAGGCGCTTGCGCGCGTGTTGCCGCTGCGCCGTGAACTGGCCATGTATTTCGTGATCCTGTCGTTCGTGCCGCTTGCGGGTTCGTTCATCACCGAACCGGCGGCAATGACCCTGGCCGCGCTGCTACTGCGTGATGCCTACTTCCGCAGACAGGGACAGGAAGGCTTCAAGTACCTGACCCTGGGTGTGCTGTTCGTAAACATCTCTATCGGGGGTGTGCTCACGGCCTATGCGGCGCCGCCCGTGCTTATGGTCGCCGCGACCTTCGGTTGGGATACGGCATATATGGCCACGCATTTCGGTTGGCGAGCGGTGTGCGCCGTGTTGATCAGCGCAGGTGCCGTCACTTTCCTGTGCCGCAAGTTCCTGATGGACGGCAGCATCGGGCCGGTGGAATCCGCCGACACCCGGCCGCCGGTGCCGCCGATCGTCATCGCCATCCATATCGCGTTTCTCGTCGCCATTGTGCTGGCGGCGCACCATACCCCCATCTTCATGGGTTTGCTGCTGCTGTTCGTGGGCTACGCCCACGCATACAGCCGCCATCAGAACCCCCTCATGATTCGTGAAGGCCTCATGGTGGGTTTCTTCCTCGCAGGTTTGGTCGTGCTCGGCGGGCTGCAGAAATGGTGGCTGCAGGATTTGCTCGGCGGGCTTTCCCCCACAGTCCTGTATTGGGGTGCCACCGCGCTGACGGCGGTGACGGACAATGCCGCGCTTACCTATCTGGGTTCGCTGGTGGAAGGCACCACGGAAAGCTGGCGCTACATGCTGGTGGCGGGTGCGGTGACCGGCGGTGGCCTCACTGTTATTGCCAACGCGCCGAACCCGGCCGGTTTCGCCATCCTGAAGAACACCTTCCCGGACGGCGCCATTTCCCCACTTAAGCTGCTTGGCGCCGCCCTGCCGCCGACCCTCGTGGCGGCCCTCTTTTTCCTGCTGTGAGCTGGGCAGAGCGCGGGCCCGCCCCGCGCTCCCAGGGCAGGACTGGCCAAAGCGGTTAAAATT
>DATGNX010000052.1:0-14142 GCA_035306485.1 Burkholderiaceae bacterium | reverse complement strand
GACCACTCCAGCGTCTCGGTCCCCGAGGGCTGAAGCTGTTTGAGAGAACCGAAATACGTGATCGTGATCATGAATACTGAAGGTAAAGACGGGTGCTCAACGAGTATAGCAATCGCCCGATGGGATAATGCCGCTACGTTGTTATGGCTTGATACAGGTTCGCGATGCCGCTTTCTCCCCGGCCCCCGACACGATTCATACGCCTGCGGACCAGCAGGGGTGCGGTGCGTACAGCGAGGTTAGCGGTATCCGCCGTATTTGCGCTGGGTCTATTGCACGGGTCGCTGTTCGCAAGCGGCGCCATGGGAGCACAACCCGCCCGCCCCGCCGAGCCTGTCCGCCCCACCGAGCCTGAGCACTCCACCGCTCCTGCCGGCTCCGCTGAGCCTGCACATTCCACCGCGCAAGACCGTCCTACCGTCAAGCTCGGCGTTCTCGCCTATCTCGGCCAGGATGCCGCCCGGCAAGAATGGCTAGACCTCAAGCGTTACCTGGACACGGCCTTGCCGCAGTACCGCCATGAAGTCGTGTACGCGGGGCTGCACGAACTGAAGCAGGCCGTGGCAACGGCCGAACTGGATTTTGTGCTGACGAATCCCGGCCACTACGTCGAGCTGGAGGCGTCGCACGGCGTGCGTCGGATCGCCACGCTGGAACACGGCAGCAACGCGGCCTTCACGCTGGGTGTGGCCGCCGCCGTGGTGGCTCCTATCGAACGGCACGATCTACGCGAGTTGCGCGATCTGGCCGGCCACGTCGTTGCGGCTGCCGATCCACAGGCCTTTGGCGGGTACCAGATCATCTGGCGGGAACTCAACGACCTGGGCATCATCCCGGGGCGCGACTTGCGGGAACAGGTCTTCACGGGCTTTCCGATGGTTCGTGTGCTGGAAGCACTCGATGCGGGGCGGGCCGACGCAGGCGTCGTGCGCGCCTGTCTACTGGAAAGCCAAGCGCAATGGCGGGAGCGCTACAAGGTTCTTTCCGCCAGCAACGATGCCGAGCTCGGCTGTGCAGTGTCCTCACGCCGCTATCCCAACTGGCCTATGGCCAGCCTGCGCGACACGTCGCCCACGCTGGCCCGCGCCATGGCGATCGCCCTGCTGCAGATGGACGCCGACGCTCATGGCATGTCGTGGACCGTACCGGCAGATTATCAATCTGTGCACGACGCCTTTCGCGAGCTGAAGATCGGCCCTTACGAATACCTGCGTGCGCCCAGCCTCAAGCAGTTCGCGGCCACGTATTGGCCTTGGGGCGTGATCCTGGTGTTGGTGTTGACGGCCTGGGGTGCCTACGCCTGGCGCCGCGCCACGCTGGTGCGCGCCAGGCTGCGCGCCCATCAGGAACAGGTGGACCACATGGCCCGTCTCTCCGTTCTTGGCGAGCTCTCCAGCACGCTGGCACATGAGCTGAGTCAGCCGCTGGCCAGCATGAACAACTACGCGCATAGCCTGCTGCGCCGCCTGGATAATGGCCGGTTGACGGATGATGCCGTCCGGGAAGCCGGCGATAACCTGGTCGCGCTGTCGGACACGGCAGCCGGCATCCTGAGGCGCATCAAAGGGTTCGTACGCAAGCGACCTGCCTTCCGGGAAGAGCTCGCCCTGCCGCCTGTGGTTGCCGAAGCCGTCGCCCTGTTCACCGGCATGCAGCGGGATGCGCCGCACATCGAAATCCAGAACTGGCTGCCCGCGGGGCTCACCGTTAAGGCCGATCCCCTGCAAGTGCAGCAGATACTGCTGAACCTGTTCAAGAACGCGCAGGACGCAATGCACGCCATGCCGGTGGACCAACGTCTGCTCAGGATTACGCTGGATATCGCCGACGGCTGGGCGAGGATCCGGGTTCAGGACACGGGCCTGGGTATGAGCGAATCACAACTGCTGCATCTGTTTGAACCCTTCTACACCACCAAGGAAGACGGTCTAGGGCTGGGGCTTTCCATCTGCAAGAGCATTGCCGAAGCACACGGCGGGCAGCTGGAAGGCGCGCGCGGTCCCGACGGCCGGGGAATGATTTTTTCTTTGAGTCTGCCTATCCATGAATCCAGCACAGCATCTGTCGATCCATCTTGTTGACGACGACGCGGCATTTCGCCGCTCGGTGGTCTTCCTGCTCGAATCGGTGGGTTGGAACGTCGTGCAATACGCCAGTGCGGAAGCCTTTCTCGCCGCGCATTCCAGGCCACCGGAAGACATGGGCTGTCTACTGTTGGACATTCGCATGCCGACCATGAGCGGCCTGGCCCTGCAGCAACGCTTGATCGGCAAGGAGTGGCCGGTGTCCATCGTCTTCATGACCGGCCACGGAGACGTGGAAATGGCGGTACAGGCAATGAAGGCGGGTGCCTGCGATTTCCTTGAGAAGCCCTTCAAGGACCAAGCCCTACTGGACGCGGTGAACCACGCCGTGCAGTGCACGCTGGAGCAGCGGCGCTGCTGTGCCCGGCGCGAGCGCGCGCAGGAACTGCTGGACCGGCTGTCGCCGCGCGAATGCGAGGTCGCCCTGTTGGTGGCGCAAGGACATCCCAACAAGGTCATCGCACGCATGTTGGGCATCAGCGAGCGCACTGTGCACGTCCACCGGCAACACTTGATGGAAAAGACCGAAGCCGCCAACGCGGCGGAATTGACCCGGCTCATGCTCGCAGCCGATCCGAACTGTCTGGATTGAGACGTGTTCTTCCTGGATATACAGGGTAGAGCGTACCGGACTACGTAGTTTCATCTAGTTCCCTCGTCTAAGCCCCTAATGGCGTCAGGGTTATCCCGGCTCTATCCTGCAACAAAGACTTTGCAGAAGAGCCACGCCATGAATACCGCCCCTCCCTGTACGTCCGCCGACGCTTCGGCCCCCTGCCCCAGCAAACGCGGTTTCCTCAAAGAACTATTGGGCGGCGCGGCCGCCACCGTGATTCCCATCATGCCCGTTCAGGCCGAGATCAATGCCCAGCCGCAACGGCGCCCGGGTATGGCCGGCAAGCGCTTCGGCATGCTGATCGACCTGCGCAAATGCATTGGCTGCCAGGCCTGTACGGTGAGCTGCTCCGTGGAGAACCAGCCGCCCATCGGGCAGTTCCGCACAACCGTCCTGCAATACGAGATCGACAAGGACGACGGCAGCGCCCCCGCCATGGTGAGCCTGCCACGGCTGTGCAATCACTGCGATGAACCGCCCTGTGTTCCCGTCTGTCCGGTGCAGGCGACATTCCAGCGCGAAGACGGCGTGGTGCTCGTCGACAACGAACGCTGCGTGGGCTGTGGCTACTGCGTACAGGCCTGTCCCTACGACGCACGCTTCATCAATCACGAGACCCAGACCGCCGATAAGTGCACCTTCTGCGAACACCGCCTGGAGGTCGGACTGCTACCGGCCTGTGTGGAAAGCTGCGTGGGCGGCGCGCGCGTGATCGGCGACCTGCTGGATCCGAAGAGCGAAATCAACCAACGCATGGAAGCGCACAAGGATGAGATCAAGGTGCTCAAGCCGGGAATGAACACCTCCCCGCGCGTGTTCTATATCGGCCTGCCGGACGAGTTCGTGGACGGCGTGGACGGCCAAGCCAGCATCCGCCTGGTCGCTGAGCGCTGAGCGAGGAGCCGAATCATGCAGATCACCGAACTTCTTACCCCGCATTACGAAGCCGCCTGGCTGCCCTGGGCGGTGCAATACTTCTTTCTGGTCGGCGTGGCCACGGGCGCGGCACTGCTGACGGCCTGGGGCGCCTGCTGCCGTCCCACGAGTGTGGCTGCGCGGGCGCTACCCGTCACCGTCATGCTCTTGTTGGTGACGGCCATCACCGCACCCTTCTCACTGTTGGCGGACCTGCACCAGCCGGCGCGCTTTTGGCACTTCTATGCCCACCTCACGCCTTGGTCGTGGATGTCGCTGGGTTCGCTCCTGATGCCAATATTCGTGGCGCTGTCGCTGAGCATGTGCGCGGCATGGTGGCGCGGCTCGCTGCGCTGGATGCGAATTCTGTCCCTGCCGCTGGCCGCCTCCGCCGTGAGCATTCTTCTGTATACCGGTGGGGAAATCGTCGTGGTGAGAGCGCGCCCGCTCTGGCACAACCCCTGGGTGCCGGTGAACCTCGCGTTGACCGCGTGGCTTGCCACCGTGGGCGCGTCGCTGCTGCTGACGCTTTGGGTGCCCGCCGGCCGCGATACGGCGGTTAGGGCGTGGCTAGGGAAGCTGGGACTGTGGCTCAGCCTGGCGTTGCTCGCCGTGGCGGCGCTGTGGGTGGCCGGCGGCCTGCTGTCGCACGATGCGTCTTACCAGGCAGCCATGGACCTGTACCGGAACTTCCCCATCTGGCGTATCAGCATTCAGTTTTCGGTCGTCCTGGGCGTGTTGGTGCTGGCATTGTGGCTCCGACCCACGCTGTGGCTGCGCTCGACCGCACTGCTGGCCGCGCTGGGCGTGATGTCCTGCGCAGCGGCCTGGGGCTTCCGCTGGGCCCTCTTCATGGGGGTGCAAAGCGTGCCGAAGTACGGCGCGGGCCTGTACGTGTATCACATGCCCCTGGGCGGCGACGGCCTGATGGGCATTCTGGGCATCTTCGGCCTCGCCGTCGCCGTACTGACTCTGGCGCTCTGGGCGCTGGAACGCTGGCCGGCGCGCGACGCTTCCGCACCCGCCGCCTGACCTGCCGCTACAAGGAAACATCATGACAGACCAAAAGAAAGCCACCGCACCGGACGCCAAACGCCGCAGGCTGCTGCGCGGCGGCCTCGCCGCCGGCGGTACGGCCGCCTTTGTCGCGGGCTACGGCGAGACCATCGCCCGCGGCGCCAAGGGCCTGCTCACTGGCAGCTCGGGCGCACCCACCGCAAACGCCACCCGTGGCAACTCGCTGTTGCCAGAATTCCGTATCGACCCGGTCACCGGCGCTCTGGATACGCATCCCGGCCAAGTGGTGAGCCCGTCAAGCTGCCTGGGCTGCTGGACCCAATGCGGGGTGCGCGTCCGGGTGGACACCGCCACCAATCGCATCATCCGTATCGCCGGCAACCCGTATCATCCGCTAGCAACCACGAATCCGGCTCCCATGGACCGACCAGTCCGCGAAGTCTATGCCATGCTGGGCGGCGACAACGGACTCGAAGGGCGCGCCACCTCCTGCGCGCGCGGTTCGGCCATGCTGGAACACCAGACCGCCCCGCATCGTGTGCTGTCTCCGCTCAAGCGCGTGGGTCCGCGCGGCTCGGGGAAATGGGAGACGATCTCCTTCGAACAGCTCCTGGAGGAAATCTGCGAAGGCGGCGATCTGTTTGGAGAAGGCCATGTGGACGGGCTGCGCGCCATTCGCGACGTCGACACGCTCATCGATCCGGATAACCCGGAATACGGCCCGAAATCCAATCAGCTGCTCATGACGGACTCGGCCAACGAGGGCCGCACACCGCTCATCAATCGCTTCGGTCGGCAAGCCTTTGGCACGGTGAACATCAGCAACCACGGTTCGTACTGCGGGCAGTCGTATCGCGTAGGCACCGGCGCTGCGCTGGGCGACCTGGCGACCATGCCCCATGGCAAACCGGACTGGGCCAACTCTCGCTTCGGCCTGTTCATCGGTACGGCCCCGGCGCAGTCGGGCAACCCCTTCCAGCGGATGGGGCGCGAGCTCGCAGAAGCCCGTTCGCGCGACGAACACACCTATCGCTACGTGGTGGTCTCACCGATTCTGCCGATGTCCTCCAGCCATGCCTCGGGCGACAACAACCGCTGGCTGCCTATCCTACCGGGCACCGATCTGGCGCTCGTCATGGGGATGATTCGCTGGATTCTCGAGAATGATCGCTACGACGCCAGCTATCTCGCCCAGCCCGGCCCCGCCGCCATGAAGGCGGCCGGAGAAGCCAGCTGGAGCAACGCCACTCATCTGCTCATCAACGATCCCTCCCACCCCCGCAACGGTCAATTCCTGCGCGGCGCCGACCTGGGTTGGCCCATGCCGCCAAGCCCGGACGAAAAGACGCCCGCCACCGACGTCTACGTGGTGCAGCTGGGGGACGGTTCGCTGGCGGCCCACACCACCCCGCATGCGGCGGAACTCTTCGTGTCGCGAGAGGTGGACGTGTCCGATCCGAACGGCGGCGACGCCACGACGAAGGTCTCGGTCTGTTCCTCGCTATTCAAGCTGCGCGAGGAAGCCGCCCGCAAGACACTGGCCGAATACTCGGCGCTGTGCGGGGTGCCGGTGGAGGAAATCGAAGGCCTGGCACGCGAGTTCACTAGCCATGGCAAGAAGGCTGTGGCGAATTCGCATGGCGGCACGATGAACGGCGCGGGCTTCTACACGACCTTTGCCATCGCCATGCTCAACAACCTGATCGGCAACCTGAACGTAAAGGGCGGCTGGGTCATGGATGCCGGCCCCTTCGGCCCCTTCGGGCCGGGCCCGCGCTATAACTTCGCGCAATTCAAAGGCGCCGTGAAGGCCCGAGGGGTAGCGCTGTCGCGCACGCGTTATCCCTACGAAAAGACCAGCGAATTCCGACGCAAGAAGGAAGCGGGCGAGAACCCCTACCCCGCCCGGGCACCGTGGTACCCGGCGCCCGGGGGCTTGAGTAGCGAAATGCTGGCCGCCGGCTTGCTGGGCTATCCGTACCCGGTCAAGGCCTGGATCAACCACATCAGCAATCCCGTCTACGCTCTGTGCGGTTTTGAGAACACGCTGCGGGACGCGCTCAAGGACCCGAAGAAGCTGCCGCTCTTCATTACCGTGAATCCCTTCATCAACGAAACTGCGGCGCTGTCGGACTACATCATTCCCGATACCGTGACCTACGAAAGCTGGGGCATCGGCGCCCCGTGGGCGGATGTGGTCGCCAAGAGCTCTACCGTAAGGTGGCCGACCGTGGAACCCGCCACGGCCAAGACGGCCGAGGGCCGGCCTATCAACTTCGAGGCGTTGCTGATCGGCATCGCCAAACGGCTCGGGCTGCCCGGATTTGGCCAGAACGCGATGTCCACTCGGGAAGGCGAGCCGCTGGACCTGGATAGCGCGGAAGATTTCTACGTGCGAGCCATCGCGAACATCGCCTACCAGGCGGGCAAGCCAGTCGGTGAAGCGTCGGACGACGATATCCGGATCACGGGCCTGGAGCGCTGGATGCCCGAGGTGTCCAAGCGACTGAAGCCCGAGGAAGTGCGCCGGGTTGCCATGGTAATGAGCCGCGGCGGCCGCTTCGACAGCCTGGCTGACGCCTGGGACGGCGATCGCCTGAAGGCCGCCGCCCGTTTCCCAGTGACCATCTGGAACGAAGCCATTGCCGGAATGCGCCACTCCATGACCGGCGAGCCGCTGTGTGGCTGCCCCACCTGGCACCCCACGCGCTTCGCCGACGGCACTCCTATGCGCGAGCTTTACACCGAGTCGGACTGGCCCTTCACGCTCAGCTCATACAAGTCCAACCTTATGAGCTCGATATCGATTGCGGCCTCGCGCTTGCGCCAGGTGCATCCCCATAACCCCATCTCCCTCAACAAGGAAGACGCGGCGAAGCTGGGCATCGCCAATGGTGACCGCATCCGCGTCACATCACCGGGCGGTTCGGTGGAGGGCGTGGCGCTCGTGCGTAGCGGCATCCGCCAAGGAACCGTCGCGATCGAGCACGGCTACGGTCACAAGGAGCTGGGCGCCGTGCCGCATCTCGTCGACGGCCGTCCAACGCCGCACAACCCGCAGCATGGTTACGGGGTGAACCTCAACATGCTGGGCTTCGCGGACCCGACACGGCCGGAAAAGGACAACGTCTGGGTCGATTGGGTGTCCGGGGCGGCCGTTAGACAGGCCTTACCCGCCAAGATCGAAAAGGTGGTGTAGCATTGGAGTAGACGCCTCGCGCGCCGCTGTGTTTATTGCCCATTTTCGCCGTCGCTGGCATAGTAAGCCGATGTCCGCACCCATTCCGCCTCGCAACTCCGACACCTCGCCGGGCGCCATGCCGCCCGCTGCGGCGCCCGCACGCGAGCTGATCGACACCTTCAACCGTCGCATCAGCTACCTGCGCGTGTCGGTCACCGACCGCTGCGACCTGCGCTGCACCTATTGTCTGCCCGAAGACTTCAAGGGCTTCGAGGAACCGGCCAACTGGATGACGCACGCCGAAATGGCGCGGCTGGTAGGGCTGTTCGTCGATCTTGGTGTCAGCAAGATCCGCCTCACAGGCGGTGAACCGCTCACCCGTCGCGGCGTGGCGGAACTGGCCGGGCGCATCGCCGCCATGCCCGCCGTCACCGACCTGTCCATGTCCACTAACGGCACCCGGCTGGCGCGCCATGCGGCCGACCTGAAAGCCGCCGGCATCAAGCGCCTGAACGTCAGCCTGGACACACTGGATCGCGACGCCTTCAAGGAAATCACCCGGCGAGATGCCCTGCAAGACGTGCTCGACGGTCTGCGCGAAGCACGCCGCGTGGGATTTGAGTCCATCAAGGTCAACTGCGTCGTGCATAGCCAGACGCCTGAAGACCAAGTGGAACGGGTGCTGGAATACACCCTTGATAACGGCTTCATCCTGCGGCTGATCGAAACCATGCCCATGGGTTCGAGCGGGCGCAGCCATCAGTTCGTGAACGTGGGCGAGATGGGCACGCGACTGGCCGAACGCTTTGGTCTCGTTCCCACGGTGGAGCACCGCGGGCCCGGGCCGGCGCGCTACTGGGCCACCGCCAACAACATCCCAGCACTGGGCGTCATCACGCCCATGTCGCAGCATTTCTGTGCCAGCTGCAATCGGGTACGACTAAGCGTGGATGGCACACTCTACCTGTGCCTAGGCCAGGAAAACAGCGTACCGCTGGGCACCGCCCTGCGCGATGGCGCCACCGACTCAGAGCTGCAACAACTCATTCTGGGCGGCATCGCCGCCAAGCCGGAGCGCCACGAGTTCCTGACCGCGCCGACACGCATCATTCGCGTCATGGCCAAGACAGGCGGCTGAAGCGCTTGCTCTGCGGCTCATGAAAAACATCTTTGGAATCGCGGGCCGCTCCGGCAGCGGCAAGACCACGCTGATCGAGGCCATGCTGCCGTTGTTGCAGGCACGCGGGCTAACGGTCAACGTCATCAAGCACAGCCATCACGACCTCACTCTGGAGCCGCCCGGCAAGGACAGCGCACGCTTCCGACAGGCCGGCGCACAAGAAGTGATGGTCGCCTCCCCCTACCGCTACGCCATCGTGCACGAGCTGCGCGATGCGCCGGAGCCCACGCTGGCCGAGCAGGTTGCGCGATTGTCACCGGCCGATCTCACCCTGGTCGAAGGCTTCAAGAACGAGGCCATTCCCCGCCTGGAGGTGTTCCGGCCCGAGGCTGGAACCGCGCCGCTACACACTGAACCGAACAGCGGATTCGTGGCCGTGGCGACCAATGCGGAACTCGCCACCTCTTTGCCGTGTCTACCCGTAGACGATCCCGACGCCGTAGCCGACTTCATCTGTCGATACCTCGGCCTGGCTTCGCGATAGCCGTTAGCGCGATTGTTATCAAAACTGGAACAGACAATACATCCTGAGGGTATTTATCCCGTATTCGGGAAGAACTACAGTTAACCCATCGACGAAATTCCTTCGCGATACCACCCCAAAACACTTACTGAGGTGGTCCAAACTGTAGACTCAAAGGATATACATCATGACACGCACTCAACTCTCGGCTATCGCCATCGCCTTCAGCACCCTCTTCGCCGGCCAAGCCATGGCTGCAAACGATGCGCCCGTTACCCGCGCTCAAGTCCAGGCGGAACTGGCCGAGGCCATCCGCAGCGGCAACGTGATCATCAACGAAAGCGGCGAACGCCTGAACGAAGCCTTCCCGCACAACTACTCCGCTGAAGTCGCAAGCACCGTAAGCCGCGAGCAGGTTCGGGCGGAACTCTCCGAAGCCATCCGTAACGGCGACATCCTGGTGAACGAAAGCGGTGAACGTCTGAACGAGGCCTTCCCGAATAACTTCGCACAGCGCAGCACGGAACAGAAGACCCGCGACGAAGTCCGCATGGAACTGGCAGACGCCATCGCCAGCGGCTTGCTCGACCGCCACGTGCAGGCGTAACGCATGCTCACGCTTCGTAAGTCGGAAGAACGCGGCCGGACCGCCCATGGCGGCTGGCTGCAAAGCGCCCACACGTTCTCCTTCGGGGACTACTTCGATCTCAAGCATCAAGGCTTCGGCAACCTGCGCGTCATCAATGACGACACGGTTGCCCCAGGCCACGGTTTCGGTACCCACGGGCACCGCGACATGGAGATCGTGAGCTACGTGCTCGAAGGAGAGCTGGCGCACAAGGACAGCCTGGGCAACGGCGAAAGCGGTGCGGCCAACAGCGGCATCATTCGGCCCGGCGACGTGCAGCGCATGAGCGCAGGTACCGGTGTATTGCACAGCGAATTCAACAACCTGCAGGACCGCAGCACCCATTTCCTGCAAATCTGGATACTGCCCAAATTCAAGGGCATCCGGCCGGGATACGAGCAAAAGCACTTCCCTACCGAAGAACGACGCGGCCGCCTGGTGCTGGTGGCGTCACCGGACGGCAAAGACGGCTCGATCAGCATGAATGCCGATGCCTCGATCTACGCCGGCCTGTTTGATGGCGAAGAACGCTGCACCATGGTGCTGGATCCGGCGCGACTAACCTACGTGCACTTGGCGCGCGGCTCCCTCACGGTGAATGGGCATGCGTTGTCGGGCGGCGACGGCGCCTTGCTGGACGGCGAAACCGCGCTGACGCTGGAGAACGGCACGGACGCGGAAGTACTGGTGTTTGATCTGGCCCGTATCTGAAGCTGCCGCGAACACACTGTATCGCCCCGTAATATTCGCCGCCCCTTTACTTCAAGTCGGCGAGGGAAGCGCTGTCTCTCGTGTGAGGCTGACCACGATACGAGCTAGGCCTCCAGCTCCTGCGCCGCACCCGACGCGATGAGGGCTTCGATCTCATCAGCCTTCAACCCCGCCTCCGCCAGCACTTCACGTGTGTGCTGGCCCAGACGTGGCGCCGGACGCGCATAGCCTGGCTGCGTCCTCGACCACGTGCTGCTCCTCGCAATGGAACGTATGGTGCCTTCCGACGGATGCTCTTTCCATTCGAAGAAACCGGATTCCGCAAGGTGCGGATGATCGAGCAGCGAGTCGATGGATTCAACACGCCCGACCGGAATATCGGCGGCTTCGAGTGCAGACAGCCAGTCGTCGGTGTCCCGCGTCTTGAGTATCGACGCGATGATTGCGTACAGTTCGGCGATATGCTCGTGCCGCTGTCCAACGGTCGCGAAGCGTTCGTCTTCCTTCAGTTCGGGATGGCCAAGCGCGTCGAACAGTGTGCGCCACTGGCGATCCGTGAGCACCATCAGGCAGATTTGGCCGTCGCGTGTTTCGAACGGGCGTCTCACCGACGCATAGCGTTCGAAACGTGTCGGGCCGAGTGCGGGTTCGAAGGTCCGGCCTCCCATGTGGTCGAGCAGGACCAGGTCGGCGATTGTCTCGAACATCGGCACTTCCACATACTGCCCCTCTCCGCTGCGCTCACGATGAAACAGCGCAGCGAGCACCGCGTTGGCCGCGGCCATGCCGGTCACTCGGTCGGCAAAAGCAAATGGCGCATAGCGGCCGGGTTCGCCGGCGGCGTGCAGGGAAGGAATGCCGGCCGCCGCCTGAATCAGGTCGTCGTATGCCGGCTTATCCTCCAGCGGCCCGCCGCTGCCGTAGCCCACAATACCTACGTAGATCAGCGTCGGGTTCAGCTCGGCCATGGACGCGTAGTCCAGGCCCAGGCGCGCCATGGCCTTGGGCCGCGTGTTGCACACCACGACATCGGCCTTACCAGCAAGCGCCAGGCACGCGCGTCGTCCGCCCTCCGTCTTAAGGTCGAGCACCACGCTGCGCTTGTTGCGGTTGGTGTGCAGAAACATGGGACCCATATCCGGGTTCCGCCCCTTGCCCAGCCCCCTTATGCTGTCGCCCCCGGGGGCTTCAACCTTGATGACGTCTGCCCCCATGTCGCCCAGAACGTGCGTGGCCATGGGACCGGACAAGGCGGCCGTGATGTCCAGGATCGTCACACCGTTCAATGGACCTGTCATGCCCTTCAGTCTCCTTTGTGTACCTTGATTCCGTTGATCGCCTGCGTTGCCAGCTGTGTGGCGACGTCGTGCCTGAAGTCTGCGGCTTCAATTTCGCGCGGGCGGTACCAGACCGTGATCCAGTTGAGCATGCCCAGTATGCCTTTAGCCGCCACCGACGCATTGCCCTGAACAAAATCACCAGCGGCCATCCCGCTCTTGATTACCTCGATGAAGAGGTCCTCGTACGCGTCGCGCATCGCAATGACTTCCGCCAGCGCTTCGCGCTCCATGGGTGTGGTGCTGACCGATTGGTGGAGCTCCACGCCCTGCACGGTGACACGCTGGTAGTAGATGGTGTCCATCATCAGCATGGCGTGCAGGAACGCCATGCGATACAGCTTGTCGGTGGGGGCCAGCGTAGTATCGGCAATCACGGGAAGCTGGGTTTTCAGGTTCATCACCATGGCCCGCTTGTGAACCGCGAAGAACAAGTCGATCTTGCTGCGATAGTGGTAATAAACACTGCCCTTGGTCGCACCGATCTGGCCGGCGATCACATCGATGGACGCCGCCGCGAATCCATAGGTAGTGAATGCCTTGGCGGCGGCATCAAGCAGTTTCTGCTGGATCGGCGGCAGGTTGTCGTAATCGACTTCCGTCCATTTTTCGAGTTCTGATAGGGTGGTCACGGTGTCTTCCGATGGAAATTGACAACACTCAGGATTCAAACACGTTTCCATCCGGGCCGGCCACTGTATCGCCCAACTGGGGCGGCGCGCGGCGGATGCTTGCCGGCGTATCGCTCAGTTTGATTGGAATACCCGGGCCCGTGTATTCCGGGGTGCGAACCACCATGCCGCGAAAGCGTGCGTGTTCCGAGTCGGCCACAGCGCTGATATCGAGTATCGGCGCGGCCGGTACGCCGTCGGCCAAGAGCCTCGGCCCCAACTCCTGTCCGTCGCATTGGCTGAAGGCCTTGCGCAACTCGACTTCGAGCGCTTCGCGGTTGACGACCCGCTTGCTGTTGGTGCTGAAACGCGGGTCCTCCGGCAAGGCGGGAACATCGAGGTGACGGCACAGTTTGGCGAAGAGCCGGTCGTTGGCCACCGCCACGAACAGGGAAGTCGTGCGCGTCTGATAAGCGTTGTACGGCACGATGTTGACGTGCTGATTGCCGGTGGGGCCGGGGACCTTTCCGGAATGCAGATAGTTGGTCAGGAAGGGGTGGGCAACCGACACCGCACTGTCGTATAGGCTGATATCCGCCATCTGGCCCCGCCCCGTGCGATGCCGTGCCTGGAGCGCCAGCAACACCGCCATGGCCGCGTTCATGCCGGTGGTCAGGTCAACGACGGGCACGCCAATTCGTACCGGCTCACCACCCAGGTCGCCGTTGATCGACAACAGACCCGCCATGGCCTGCACGGCCGCGTCGTAACCGGGCAGACCGCCATAAGGGCCGGCGTCGCCGAAGCCCGTAATACGGCAGTGAATCAGGCGCGGATAGGTTTCCGTGAACCACTTCGGGGAAGGGATTCCCCAACTTTGCAGCGTGCTCGCCTTGAAGTTCTCGATGAGGACATCGGCGGTTTCCAGCATCTTCAGGAAGCGATCGCGGTCCGCTGCAGTGCCCAGATCCATCACCAGGCTACGCTTGTTGCGATTGACAGCATTGAAGTACGCGGCGCTCCCATCCACGAACGGCGGACCGAAGCCGCGGCACTCATCGCCTTCCGGACTTTCCACCTTGACGACGTCCGCGCCGTGGTCACCCAGGATCTGTCCCGCGAATGGGCCCGCCAGCACGCGCGAGGCATCCACCACTTTGAGTCCGGCAAGAGCGCCTAGTGCTTGAGTCATCGTTTCCATGGCAGATCAGTTCCTTTCTTCGTGGATGATCCACGTCAGCTCGCGAACGGAGTCGTCGACCCGCGCGCTGAATTCCACCTGCAAGCGCCGGTTATGTGCGGCCGCAGCACCTTCGATCAGACCGTTCCAGGCGCGGGCCAGAGCCGGATGGTATTCGCGCAGCCCCTTGATGAAGGTCCATTCGTGGAAGACGACCCG